>NZ_JAEVHN010000037.1:0-22143 GCF_016803375.1 Micromonospora sp. 4G55 | reverse complement strand
GCGGGGTGAAGCCGTAGGGCAGTTCGAGGCGGTGCCGGGCGAGGAGGTCGGCGTCGCCGAGGATCTTCGGGGTGGGGGCGTCGGCGACGATGCGTCCGGCGTCCAGGATGACCGCGCGCTCGCAGAGCTCCGCCGCGTACGGCAGGTCGTGGGTCACCATCAGCAGGGTCACCGGGAGGCCGCGCAGGATCTCCGCCAGCTCCCGCCGAGCGGCCGGGTCGAGGTTGGACGAGGGCTCGTCGAGCACCAGGATCTCCGGGCGCATGGCGAGCACGGTGGCCACCGCCACCCGACGCCGCTGACCGAACGAGAGGTGGTGCGGGGCCCGGTCGCGGTGCTCGCTCATCTTCACCGCCGCCAGCGCCTCGTCCACCCGCTCGGTCAGCTCCGCCCCGCGCAGCCCCAGGTTCGCCGGGCCGAACGCCACGTCCTCGGCCACCGTGGGCAGGAAGAGCTGGTCGTCCGGGTCCTGGAAGACGATGCCCACCCGGCGCCGGACCTCGGCCAGCTCCGCCCGGTCCCGGCTGACCGTGAGCCCGCCGACGCTGACCGTTCCCTCGGTCGGGGTGAGGATGCCGTTGAGGTGCAGCACCAGGGTGGTCTTGCCGGCGCCGTTCGGGCCGAGCAGCGCCACCCGCTCGCCGCGCGGCACCGTCAGGTCCACCCCGTTCAGCGCGAGGTGACCGTCCGGGTACGCGTACCGGACGCCGCGGACGTCCAGGGAGACAGCGGTCTGCACGTACCCGATCATGTCAGGACGACGGCGGTGGCGGCGATGAAGACGGCCGCCAGCGGCACGGTCGCCGCAGCCAGCCACTGCCCGGCGCTCGCCGCGCCCGCGCCCTGCCAGACCGCCGGCATCCGCCCGGAGTACCCCCGCGACACCATCGCCAGGTAGACCCGCTCGCCGCGCTCGAAGGCGCGCAGGAACAGCGCCCCCACGCCGGCGGCGTAGCCGCGCAGCTGCCACAGGAAGCGCGGATCGTCACCCCGGGACACCCGGGCCACCCGCATCCGGCGGGCCTCGCCGACCAGCACGTCCAGGTAGCGCAGCATGAACGTGGCGATCTGGGTGAGGATCTGCGGGCAACGCAGCCGGTCCAGGCCCAGGATCAGGTCACGGGTCGTCGTGGTCCCGGCCAGCAGGAGCGACGCGAGTACGCCCAGGGTGCCCTTGGCGAGGATGTTCCAGCCGCCGTAGAGGCCGTCGACGGAGAGGCTGAGCCCGACGAGCTGCAGCCGCTCCCCCGCGCCCAGGAACGGCAGCGCGAAGGCGAACAGCACGAACGGCAGCTCGATCGTGGCGCGCAGCAGCAGCCAGCGCAGCCCGACCCGGGCCAGCACGGCAACCCCGGTGACCAGCAGGGCGTACCCGCCGAAGGCCCAGAACGCCTCGCGCGGGGTGGCCACCACGGCGAGCGTGAAGAGCACCATCGCCGCGATCTTGACCTCGGGGGCGAGCCGGTGCACCGGTGAGGTCGCGCCCCGGTAGAGCACGTGCGCGTGTCCCGCGCCCATCCGCGTACCCCCCGCTCAGCCGGCGGTGCCGGCGGGCTGCCGGTCCTCGCGCGGGGCGTCGCCGGCGTCGTCAGGGCGGGCCGGGCCACGCCGGCGCAGCAGCCAGAAGACGCCACCACCGATGGCGAAGGTGAGCAGCACGCCGAGCACCCCGGACAGGCCGGTGGAGAGGAAGCCGTTGTCCACTCCTCGGATGCCGTAGTCGGCCAGCGGGCTGTCGGCCAGCTCGTGGTCCTTCGCCTGCTGGGCCGGGCAGGAGCCTCCGGTGATCTCGCCGTCGGCGTCGACCGTGCAGCCCTTGAGCAGGGACGAGTCCAGCCCGTCCGGGTGCGACGAGGCGTAGTTGCTGACCACGCCGGCGAGCAGCAGCGCCACCAGCAGGCCGACGGCCACGAAACCCCAGGAACGCTTCCTCACCGGACACCTCCGACGGCCGGGACGGGCGCCGGCGTCGCCGGCTTCAGGGCGCGCAGCGCGTACACCAGGTCGGGCCGGACCTTGGCGACGGTGACCACGGTGGTCGCGGTGATCAGGCCCTCGCCGATGCCGATCAGCAGGTGGACCCCGGCCATCGTGCCGGCCAGGCCGGTGAGGTTGCCGCCCAGGTCGGTGGTGCCGCCCAGCCAGTACTCGAAGACGAAGCCCTGGGCCGCCACCACCACGCTGAGCAGCGCGGAGACGAACGCGGTCACCCCCAGCCCGGCCGGCGTGCGGGGCAGCACCCGCAGCAGCCCGGCGACCAGCAGGTACGCCGCGGCGGTGCCGAGGATCGCCATGTTGGTGATGTTCAGGCCGAGCATCGCGACGCCGCCGTCACCGAAGACCAGCGCCTGCACGACCAGCACCACCGCCACGCAGAGCGCGCCCACCCAGGGGCCGACCAGCAGCGCGGCGAGCGCGCCACCGAGCAGGTGGCCGCTCACCCCGGCGGTGAAGATCGGGAAGTTGAGCATCTGCACGGCGAAGATGAAGGCGGCGACCAGGCCGGCCATCGGGGCCAGCCGGTCGTCCAGGTCGCGCCGGCCGCGCAGCACGCAGAAGGTCAGCGCGGCGAGCGCGACGGCCGCGAAGATCCCCGCCACGGGACCGTTGATGATCCCGTTCGAGATGTGCATCGCCAGGGTGTCCACACCGCGCAGCCTATTTGGCAGACCATGTTGTTGCCAACACTTGGCAACAAGCCATGGTCTTGATCACCACGCGGCCGGCGCGCGTCGCCCGACGCCGCCCCGGACGGCGGTAAGGTCGCTGCCATGACCGCGCCCGACCGCCTCAACCCCGGCGACCCCGCCCCCGACTTCACCCTGCCGACCGACACCGGCGACACGCTCTCCCTGGCCGGCCTGCGCGGCCGCCGGGTCATCCTGTACGCCTACCCGGCCGCGATGACCCCCGGCTGCACCAAGCAGGCCTGCGACTTCCGCGACTCGCTCGCCTCGCTCCAGGCCGCCGGCTACGAGGTCGTCGGCATCTCCCCCGACAAGCCGGAGAAGCTGGCGAAGTTCCGCGAGCGCGACGCCATCACCTTCCCGCTGGTCGCCGACGCCGACAAGGCGGTGCTCACCGCGTACGGCGCGTACGGCGAGAAGCAGATGTACGGCCGGACGGTGACCGGGGTGATCCGTTCGACGTTCGTCATCGACCCGGACGGGAAGATCGAGCGGGCGCTCTACAACGTCAAGGCCACCGGGCACGTGGCGAAGCTGCGGCGGGACCTCGGACTCGACTGAGGTGTCACATCCGGCCGCTACGGTCCGTGCGTGGTCCGATACAAATACACGGCGGAGGCGCTCGCCGAGGCGGCCGCCGCCGCGCACTCCATCGCTGGGGTGATGCGGCTGCTCGGCGTCCGCATCAGCGGTGGGTCGCACGCGCACATCAGCCGCCAGTTGAAGCGGTTCGGCATCGACACGTCGCACTTCACGGGCAACGCACACAACAAGGGTCGCCGGAGCGAACGGCGGACCACCTCCTCGCAACTGCTGGTGCGCCTGCCGCCGGGTGCCCGCCGCACCCCGGGCACCCGGTTGAAGTGGGCACTACGGGACATCGGCGTCCCCGAGGAGTGCGAGGAGTGCGCCATCGGGCCGACGTGGCGGGGTCGCCCGCTGATCCTGCACGTCGACCACATCGACGGTGACTTCCTCGACAACCGCCCACCCAACCTGAGGCTGCTCTGCCCGAACTGCCACAGTCAGACAGCCACCTACGCCGGCCGGAATCGAGGCCCCGCAACGCCGCCCACCGGCGTTCCCCCGACGCCACCCCGGCTGTCGGCGCCACTCGCGCCGGAGGCCGTGGCGGATCTGATCAGGCAGGTGGAAGCCGGCGACCTCCGCCCGGTCGACGCGGCGAGAAGCATCGGCTGTCACCGCAATCACCTCCCGCGTCTTCGCCGACGACTCGCCACCACCGGCACGGTCACTCCCGCACCCCGACAGGCTCCCGGACCAGCACCACGGTCCACTCACCACGAGACGGTCGTGCGGTACGCCCTCGCGAACCCCGCCCTCGGCCCGCGAAAGCTGGCCGATCTCATCCGGGAGTCGTCCGGCGGCGAATGCGTGGTCAGCCATGGCACGGTGTCGAACATCCTCCGGCGCGCGGGACTGCACACCGTTTCGGCGCGACGCTCTAGACTCAGCGGGTCGGCGGGAGTGGCGTAACGGCAGCCGCGCGGGCCTTAGGAGCCCGTGTCCGAGAGGACGTGGGGGTTCGAATCCCCTCTCCCGCACCAGGCGGCACTGTCAGGCGCGTCACGATCGCGGGCTCACGCCGCGCCTGTTCGTCAGGATTGCCGGCGTGAGTCTGCGCTTCGTCCTCGACCCCGATCTCACCCTTGACCTGTGCGAGCGGATCGTCGACCTCTGGGTCGACGTCACCAACGCCGGCGGCGCGGTCGGCTTCGTCGCCCCGGTCAGCCCCGCCGAGGTCCGTCCGGTCGCCGAGCGGACCCTCGGCGACATCACCGACGGCCCGGACCGGCTGCTCGTCGGGTACGAGGGCGACCGCCTCGTCGCGGTGCTGATCTTCGCGGACAACCGGTTCCACCTGAAGACGCACTGGGGCATCCTCAAGCGGGTGATGGTCCACCCGGACACCCAGGGCCGGGGCTACGGCCTCGACCTGATGCGGGAGGCGGCGCGGCGCGCCCCGGAGCTGGGCTGGCGGGCGCTGCACGTGACGGTGCGGGGCGGGCTCGGCCTGGAGACGTTCTACGCCCGGCTCGGCTACCGGGAGATCGGGCGGCTGCCGGGCGCGCTGCGGGTGGCCCCCGGCGACGACCGCGACGAGATCCTCATGTGGCGGGACCTGGCGGAGCCGGCGGGCTGACGGTCAGCCGCCGCAACCTGCGGCACGGGCGGGGTCCACCGACGCCACCGCCGCGTCGAGCACGGCCGGCGGGGAGGCGACCGCCGCGAGGCTGGGGCGACGCCGACAGCGACGGGGATGCCGACCGGCTGGGGCGCGCCGACGGCGTCCGCGCCGGCGTGCTGGCCCGGGCGGGAGCGGCGCCGCCGTACATGCTGACCGTGCTGCGCTGCACCTGGCCGGGCGCCAACCGGATGCCGGTGGCGGTGGCGCGGTGGCCGTGGACGTCGGTGACCCGGATGGCGTACGGCCCGGGGCCGGCGCCGGATTCGATCAGCCAGTAGTTGTAGTCCTGCCGCGCGGCGGCGCGCCAGGCGCCGGAGCCGTCCTGCCGCAGCTCGACCGAGCGCAGCGGGTTGCCGTGCTGGCCGACGAGCACGGCGAACCACCACTGCGAGGCGCCCTCCTTGATCCGGAAGGTCAGCGGGCCGGGCAGTGGCGGGTCGACCGCCGCGCGGTAGCTGATCCCGACGACGCCCTGCACCGGGTCGGCGATCTCGGCGAACGCCTCCCGGGACAGGTCGAGGTGGCCGGGTTCGCACTCCGGGCACTGGTCCATGACCAGCACCCGGACGGTCCCGCGCGGACCCGTGACGTCGAGGAAACCGCCGCAGGCGGCGCCGGCCGCGTACTCGGACGGGCCGAGCGCGACGTAGCGGCGGTCGGCCGGCGCGGACGGGTAGGAGCAGTTGCCGCCCGCGCCCTTCGAGTCGTAGAAGGTGGCCTTTCCCTTGTGCACGGTGCCGCCGGCGGGCGGCGCGGCGAGCGCCCGGGACGCGGCGCAGGCGGGTGCGGCGCCGGAGCGCAGGGCGAGGCTGAGCACCAGCACGGTGGCGAGCGCCGCGACGCTGCCGGCGACCAGCCAGCGGGTACGGGCGGAGCGGGGGCCCGCCGGTGGCCCGCCGTGGGACAGGGAGCGCTGCCGTCGGTCACGTCGGTCGATGTTGCCGGACCGGTACGTCGGGCGACAAGCCGGCTAAGCGAAAGCTAAGACCCCGACGGTGGGAGTCACCAGGCGACCCCGATGCCGTCGCCGGGGTACCAGTGGTCGCGCGGGGTCTCCCGGTAGGCGAGGAAGCGCCGGCCGGTGCGTTCGGCGTGGGCGGCGAGCACGTCGGTGTGGGTGACGTTGTCGGTGAGCAGCATCGCGCCGGGGGCGAGCTTCGGCTCGACCGCCTCGAATTCGCGCTTCTCGTGGGCCCGGCTGTGGTCGCTGTCGTGCAGGAACAGGTCGACGGGCCGGTCCAGCGCGGTGATGGCGGCGATGGAGTCGCCGATGACCAGGTCGACCACGTCGGACCAGGGTGCGGTGCGGGCGAGATAGCCGGCCTCGGGGTTGATGTCCAGCGAGGTGAGCCGCCCGGGGTGCCCGTCGGCGGCGTTGCGCAGCAGGGCGGCCGCGAGCACGCAGCTGCCCAACCCCTTGTCGACGCCGGTCTCGACGACGTGGCTGGGCCGGGTGGCGCGGACGATGGCGTACCAGCCGACGCGCCGGGCGTACCGGACCTGCTTGTCGGCCAGGCCGCGGCGGGCGGCGCCGGCGGTGGCCCGCTCGATGTGCCCGCGCAGCGTGTCGTCGGACTCGATCTCCTCGACGTACCCGCGGACCTGCTTGACGGGGGTGTCGCAGACGACGCTGACGAACCAGGTCAGGTGCTGGCGGCTCAGCTTGGTCAGCTCGTAGGTGTAGTTGTGGTGCTCACGGGAGGTGAACAGCCAGCGGGCGGAGGTGCGGATGACCCTGGCGTCGTGCCGGGCGACGCGGCCGAGCCGCTTCGGGAAGGCGGCGACCGGCGCGAGGCGGGTGCGGGCGATGGCCCGGCGAAGCGTCGTTGCGTCCACGCCGAGGTTGTACCAGGTGAAGGTGAAGAGTGGCGAAGAAAGTTTTGGATTCACCGACCGGGTGGCCGGGGCTGACCGTCCGGACGAGGGTCCCCGGCGGCAAACGGGAATCAGTAGCATCGCGGCTATGTCAGATCGCCAGCAGCTCGCCGACTCCGAACCGCGCCTTACCGCGTCCGAAGAGGATGTCGACGCTACGGGCCAGCCGTCCGCTCCGGCTCCGCGTCGCCGTCGCGGTCGGCGTATCGCGCTGATCGTGCTGCTGGTGCTGGCGCTGCTGGCCGGCGGCGGTGTCCTGGCCGGCGGGCTGTACTACCGCTCGGTCAACGCCTCCATCGACCGGGTCGACGCGTTCACCGGGGTGCCCGAGGAGTCCCGGCCGCAGGTGGTCGCCAAGGGCGCGATGAACATCATGATCCTGGGCAGCGACTCGCGCGACCCGGAGAACACCGGGGGTTCCCGGAGCGACACCATCATCCTGGCCCACCTGCCGAAGGACCGGTCGAGCGCCCAGCTCGTCTCGATCCCGCGGGACACCTGGACGCACGTCCCGCGCTCGGACCAGGGTCGGGGCGGCCGCGACGCCAAGATCAACGCGGCCTACGCGTGGGGCGGTGTGCCGCTCATGGTGCAGACGGTGGAGAAGTTCACCGGGGTCCGCGTCGACCACGTGGCGATGGTCGACTTCGCCGGCTTCAAGGAGATCGTCGACGCCCTGGGCGGGATCGAGATCGACGTGGAGCGGAGCTTCACCTCCACCCACTCGCTCAACCCTGGCGGTAAGCGCGAGTTCGTGGCGGGCCGGCAGACGATGGACGGGGCGGCCGCGCTGGACTACGCCCGCGAGCGCTACGCGTTCGCCGACGGCGACTTCGCCCGGATCAAGCACCAGCAGCAGGTCATCAAGGCGATCCTCGACAAGGCGGCCTCGGGCGGGACGCTGAGCAGCCCCACCAAGCTGAACTCCTTCGTGAAGGCCACGGCCAACTCGGTCGCGGTCGACAAGTCGATGTCGCTGGTGGACCTGGCGATGGAGATGCGTCACCTGCGCAGCGGCAACCTCGGGTTCTACACCTGCCCGGTGAAGGGAACCGGCCGGGTGGGCAGCGAAAGCGTGGTGTTCCCGGACAACACGAGGGCCAAGCAGATGTTCGACGCGGTCCGCCGGGATTCGGTCTCCGAGATCGTGGCCGCCGGAAAGTAGGAGACAGCTCCGCCTTGCCAGTCCTGCTGGCGGATGTGGCCCCGCTCGTATCCTGCGAGCGCCCGGGGCCCGTGTCACGCGTGCCGTGGGCTGTCACGGGGGAGGATCGACCATGTCAGGGCAATCTGCCACAAGAGATCCGGCTGCGACCAGGCCGGGCCACGACGACACGTCGTGGCGGGTGACCGGACCACCGGCCGGGCAGGGCGGCGGCGAGGGGATGCGCCCGGTCGCCCCCACCCCCCGGGACGCCGCGGAGCCCGCGGTCACCGCCCCGCCGCGGGCCGGGCTGGACACCACGGCGGTGCTGCCGTACGCCAGCTCCCGGGCCTCCAAGCGCACCCGCTGGCTGCGGGCCTGGATGCTGACGGTCCCGGTCGACGTCGCCGCGCTGCTCACCCCGCTGCTGCTGAGCCAGAACTACTGGCGCGGGACGCTGGCCAACGGCGTGCTCACGGTGACCGTCTTCGCCTTCGGCGGGCTCTACCGGGCCCGCCGCCACCTGAGCATCCTGGACGAGCTGCCGAGCCTCTGCGGGCGCCTGCTCGCCTGCGGCGCGGCGGTGGCCATCATCGCGGCCGAACGCCACGACTCGGTGCCGTACGTCAGTGGGTTCATGCACGACGTCGCGCTGTCCGCCGGGCTGGTCATCATCGGCCGGGGGCTCACCCGGAAGCTGACCATCGTCGCGCGCCGGCGGCGTTGGCTGGAGCACAACGCCATCATCGTCGGTGGTGGGCCGATCGGGCTGGAACTGGCCCGGCTGTTGCGCCGCTACCCCCAGTACGGCCTGCGCTTCGTCGGCTGCGTCGACGCTCCGTCGCGCCAGCAGGTCGGGGGCATTCCGCTGATCGGCACGCTCGATGAGCTCGAGGCGCTCATTCCGTTGCTGGACTGCGACGTCCTGGTCATCGCCGACCCGGACTGTCCGGAGGCGTCCCTGATGGACTCGCTGCTCCGCCCGGCGAGCGCGGCCTGCAACCTCTGGGCGGTTCCCCGGCTGTGGGGGTCCGGCTCCCAGGGCGGCTACCCCGACCACGTCGGTGCGATCCCGATCGTCCAGATCGGTGACACGACCCTGTCCGGTCCACGGTGGGCCATCAAGCGCGCCTCCGACGTGGTCCTCGCCACCGCGGCGCTGGTCGTGTTGAGTCCGCTGCTGCTGCTCTGCGCGATCGCGACGTTCCTCGAGGGCGGGCGGGGCATCTTCTTCCTTCAGGAGCGGATCGGCCGGTACGGCACGCCGTTCAAGGTGGTCAAGTTCCGGTCCATGCGACCGGTCGACGAGCACGAGTCGCAGACCAACTGGTCCATCGCGCACGACCGGCGGGTCGGGCCGGTCGGACGGTTCATGCGTCGGACGTCGTTGGACGAGCTGCCCCAGCTCTGGAACATCGTGCGCGGGGAGATGAGCGTGGTGGGGCCGCGGCCGGAGCGGCCGTACTTCGTGCAGAAGTTCTCCGCGGAGTACCCCAACTACGCGATGCGTCACCGGGCACCGGTCGGGCTGACCGGTCTCGCGCAGGTCAGCGGCCTTCGAGGAGACACGCCGATCTCCGACCGGACGAGGTTCGACAACTACTACATCGAGAACTGGTCGCTCTGGCTCGACATCAAGATCCTGCTGCGCACGGTGGCGGAGGTGTTCCGCGGTGGTGGTCGTTGACGCCCACCGCCGACTTCGCGCCGCGACCAGGCACCGGCCGTCGCGGCCTGCGGACGGGAGGACGTGAATTGGCTCGCCGGCTCTGGCGGCACCGTTGGCCAACCCATATCCTGCGTTCGCCCACCGGCTCGACGTCCGTCGCGAGGGCCGCCACGGGCAGGACGCGCCATGTCAGGCCAGCCGGCGGTACGTCGTTCGACTGCGCCCATCCGTCGGTCGCGCCGGTCCAGCCCTGACCACCAGCGGGCCGAGGACTGACGGGTGAGGTTCCCCCGTCCCGGCCCAGACCGCTGCTACCCCACACCGCATTTCGGACGACAGGGAGTTCACGTGGTACGCGAGGGTGTCACGCCCAGGATCCCGCACGCGCCAGGGCGGCGCCCCGACGGAGGCGAGAGCCGATGAGCACGACCACCGGCCACCTGTCCGGGCAGCACCCTGCGCTCCCCGCGCTGTCCGGCTCGTCCGTCGCGCTCGTCCACGAGTGGTTCGGCGCGACCGGCGGCTCGGAGAAGGTATTCCGGAACATCACCCGACTCGTCCCGCACGCGGAGCGGTTCGTGCTCTGGAAGGACCACGGCGTCGAGGACCCGGACCTGCGGGAGTCCTGGCTCGCCCGGACCCCGGCCCGGCGCAGCAAGGCGATGGCCCTCCCCCTCATGCCGATGACCTGGCGGACCCTCACCCGTCAGCGGTTCGACGTGGTCATCTCGTCCAGCCACGCCTTCGCGCACACCGTGAAACTGGGGCCGCCCGAGACGACCCGGCACCTGAGCTACGTCCATGCCCCGGCCCGGTACATCTGGAGTCCCGCCTTCGACGGCCGG
Organism: Micromonospora sp. 4G55; assembly: GCF_016803375.1. Taxonomy (NCBI): domain Bacteria; kingdom Bacillati; phylum Actinomycetota; class Actinomycetes; order Micromonosporales; family Micromonosporaceae; genus Micromonospora; species Micromonospora sp. 4G55. Next base: position 11,714 of record NZ_JAEVHN010000037.1, on the reverse strand, counting down.
GGGTCGAGTCCGCTGCTCGCCCTGCCACGCCGCGCACTCCAGGCCGTCGACGTCCGGTTCAGTCGACACGTACACAGCTACGCGGCGAACTCGCGTGAGGTGCAGGCCCGGATCCGGCACTACTGGCGACGTGACGCCGTCGTGGTCAACCCGCCGGTGGACGTCCCCTTCTTCGCCGACGCTCCCCCGGCGGACCGCGCCCAGCCGAGGGACTATCTGCTCGGCGTCGGGCGGTGGATTCCGTACAAGCGGTTCGACCTGATCATCGCGATCGCGGAGGCCGCCGGGCTCCCGGTGGTGATCGCCGGCTCCGGGCCCGAGGAGGTCAACCTCCGACGTCTCGCGGAGCGGGTGAGCGTCCCCGTCACCTTCGAGGTCATGCCGAGCAAGGAACGACTGCGCCAGCTCTACTGGGGCGCGAAGGCCCTGCTCTTCCCGGTCCACGAGGACTTCGGCATCATCCCGGTCGAGGCACAGGCCTGCGGTACGCCGGTCATCGGCATCGACCGCGGCGGGTTGCTGGAGACCGTGGTCGACGGCGAGACGGGCTTCCTCGTCGGGTCCACCGAGGCACGCGGCTTCGCCGCCCTGGCGGCCCGCGTCGGCGAACTGCGCACCGATCGCATCCAGGCGAATGCCGCGAGGTTCTCCGAAGCGGCCTTCGCCGCGACGTTCTCGGCGTGGGTGCAAGATGCGGTCGCGTAGGGCGGCGACGGTGACGTCCCGATGAGCACCCTCGGCATCGCCATCGTCAACTACCGGTCCGCGGACGACTGTGCCGGACTCGTCCGTTCGCTGGTGGCCCACCACGCCGGTGCGGAGCCCCGGATCGCCGTCGCGCTCGTCGACAACAGTGACCAACGGCGGGAGCTCGAGTCGGTCGCCGAGTTCGCGCGCGGACACGGCCTGGTGGTCCGCGTGATCCACGGCCACGGCAACGTCGGCTACGCCGCGGGTAACAACCGCGGCGCGCGCTGGCTCCTCGAGATGGGCGCCGACGTGATCTGGGTTCTCAACCCCGACACCCGGATCACCGGCGGCGTCCTCGCGTCGGCGCTGGACGTGCGCCGGGCCGGCGACTGCGCGATCGGTGCGACGACGAGCGTCGGCGCCGACGGTGGCACCCACCCCGACCTGGGCGCGCTCGACCTGCTGACCGGCCGTAGCGGCCAGCCGTCGACGGGATCCGCGGCGTCGCGCACCCTGACGTACGTCGCCGGCCATTCGATCCTTCTCACCCGCGAGGCGTTCGAGAAGCTGGGTGGCTTCACCGAGGACTTCTTCCTCTTCTATGAGGAGGCGGACATCGCCGTCCGGTCCGCGCGCCTCGGCATCCCAGTCACGGTCGTCGACGGTCTCGCGGTCGAGCACTCCGGCGGCGGCGCGACCGGCGCGACCCGGGACATGAAGGCCAAGTCGCTCGTCACGTACTTCCACGCCAGCCGCAGTTGCATGATCTTTTTCCGGAGGCACTACGGGAGACGGCTTCCCCTGGCCGCTCTCGCCCGGCTCCTCTACGCGGCCAAGGCGCTGATGGTGGCCGGCCCGAAGGCGGCCACCGCGGTCCTCCGGGGCACGGTCGCGGGGTTGCTGGCATGACCCGGCAGCTGCGTGGTTCGGTCCGGCGGGCGACGGGCAGCGCCACCCTGATGTACGTCTCGGCCCTGGCGATGTCCGGCGTCGCCATCCTGCTCAGCGTCGCTCTTCCGCCAACCGAGCGCGGCCTGCTGGTGGCGACGACGACCAGTGCCGCCACCGGCGTCGCGGTCGGCGGACTGTCGTTGGAGACGTTCCTGCTGGCCCAGGGCCGTCAGTGGCTGGACGAGTCGGCCGGCCGGCGCAGCCTGGCCATCTACACCGCCACCGTGCCCCTGACGGCGGCGCTGGCCTGGATCTTCGCGCGGTACTCGGAGGAGGCCACCCCCGCCATCGCCGCCGCGGGCGCGGCGTGCATCGCGGCGAGCAACATTCCCGCCGCAGCCGGGCTCACCCTGGGCCGGTTCCTCAGTGTCTACCGGTACCGCGCCGCGTTCGCCGCCACCGCGCCGGCGCTGTACGTCCTGCTGATCCTCGCCTCCGTCGAGGACGCGCAACTGTGGTTGCTGGCCTGGCTGGGGTGCCAGGCGCTGATGGCGGTGGCGCTGTGGACGAAGCACGGGCTGTCGCTGACCCGCATGGCGCGCCGGGCATCGCCTCCCGAGGAACGCGTCGCCCGGCTGGGCCTCACCCACGCGGGCGCCGTGGCCCAGGTCTTCACGTACCGCTTCGACCAGCTTGCCCTGGCCCGCTATCAGGGACCGGACGTGCTCGCCGTGTACTCGCTGGCGGTGGCGGCGATCGAGTTCACCCAGGCCGGCGCGGTCGTGGCGGCCCAGCGGACCCTCGGCGACCATGCGGACGGCTCGGCCCAGCGGCTGAACGCGGTGCTACGTCGGGCCTTGTACCTCGCCGTCGGCATGGGCGTGCTGGTCCTGATCGGGCTCGCGGGAATCGGCGTGATCACGAGCGGATACGAGGCGGCACTGCTGCTCGGCCTCGTCCTGGTGGCGCGCAGCATCGCGGTGACCGTCGGCAAGATCCTCAGCGCCCGGCTGGTCAACCTCGGCGGCGAACGCGCGACCGCGGCGATCGCCGCCGGTACCGCCGTGGTCGCGATCGTCGGCTACTCGCTCACCGCCGCCGAGTTCGGCGCCGTGGGCGTCGCCCTCCTCTCCGTCGTGCTGTTCGCGCTGCACAGCACGGTCACCGCCGTTGCCCTCAGGAAGTGGTCCGGACCGCGGTTCGCGCCGGCTTCCGCGACCAGTCCCGTGAACAGTGAGGTTGGCACCGTTGCCTGACAGAGTCGTTGCAGTGATCCTCAACTGGAACTGCGCGGACGACACCGTCCGCTGCCTCCGGGCGGTCGCCGGCGGCAGCACCGTGCCGGACGTCGTCATCGTCGACAACGGTTCGACCGACGACTCCGTCGAAAAGCTCGAGCAGTTGGACGGGGCCGTCACCCTGCTGCGGCTCGACCGGAATCTGGGCTACGCCGGCGGGATGAACGCCGGCATCCGGGAAGCCCAGGCCCGCGGGGCCGACTGGGTGTGGCTGTTGAACGCGGACTCGGTGCCCCGGCCGCACGCCCTGTCGACCCTGCTGCGGTACGCGGACCGCTTCGAGGTGTCGACGTCGTTGCAGACCACCTCCGCGGACCCCGGCGACCCGGACGTCGAACCGTACGTCGTGGCCGCCATGCTGCCGAAGGGCAAGGTCCGTCCGGTCCGCTGCGGAGGCTGCGCGGAAGGGGCCCACGAGGTGGACATGGTCACCGGCGCCGCGCTCCTGCTGCGCCTGTCCCGGGTCATCGGGGTCGGTTCGTTCGACGAGCGGTTCTTCCACTACAAGGAGGAATTCGATCTGGTCCGCCGGATCGGCGACGCGGGTGGCCGGATCGGATTCGTCTGCGGTTCCGAGGTGTGGCACAAGCGGGGCGCAGCCTCAGCGGATCGAGCCCCCGGGCCCGGTACCTACTACCACCGCAACGAGATCCTCTACGTGCGGAAGCACTACCCGCGTCCGCTGCGGCGGCTGCTGATCGGCGAGCCGATCCACTACCGGAACGTGGCGAGGTCGCTGTTCCGCCTCGCCGCCGGCAGCCGGGAGCGCAGACGTGCCTCACTCGCTGTCCTGGCCGGGTACTGGGACGGTCTGCGGGGCGTTCACGGCCCCACCGAAAGGTTCTAGCGTGCACATCCTGTTCGTGAGCCACTCCTCGGACCTGATGGGCGCGGAGCGTTCCCTGATCACCCTGGTGCGGGAGGCTGTCGAGGTCCGTGGCCACCGCGTCACCGTCACGATCCCGGCCGAGGGGCCACTGCGGGCCGAACTCGTACGGGCGGGCGCGGAGGTGGTGGTCCTGCCGACCAGGCTGTGGATGGGACGGCGGCACACGGCCCTGGTCGGCCTGGTCCGCTCCGGTCAGGCGGCGGTCTCGGTTCCCCGGTACCTGCGCCACCTGCGGCGGGCGAGACCCGACCTCGTCGTCACCAACTCGGCCGTCGTCCCGGCCGGCGCGATCGCCGCCCGGCTGGCTGGCATCCGGCACGTCTGGACGATCAGGGAGAGCCTGCTCACCAACCCGAGCCTGCGGTCGGCCGTACCCCGGAGGACGATCGCGCGGACCATCGCCGGCCTGGCGGACGGGGTCGTCGCGATCTCGCAGTACGTCGCCGGTCAGCTGCTCACCGCGGCCCCCGCCGTCCGCGAGAAGCTGCGGGTGATCCCGCCGTCGGTCGCGCCCCGGACCGCGGATCCGACGGCGAACGGGCGCCGTGGCGCACCCACGCTGGAGCGACTCGTCCTGCTCGGGCGCTACACGCCGGAGAAGGGGCAGGCGGACGCCATCGAGGCGCTGGGGCGATGCGCCAGAGCGGGGCGCCCGCTGACACTGAAGCTGGCCGGGGTCGGCGACCTGGCCGCGCAGCGCGCACTTCGGGCGCTCGCCGAGGAGCACGGGGTCGGTCACCTCGTCGAGATGTCCGAGTGGACGGACGATCCCCACGCGCTCTACGCGGAGGCGGACGCGACCCTGATGTTGTCCCGCAACGAAGCCTACGGTCGGGTGACCGTGGAGTCGCTCATGGCGGGGACACCGGTGATCGGATTCCGCGCGGGGGCCACCACGGAGATCCTCGCCGACGGCGGCGGAGTGCTGGTGGAACCGGATGTCGAGGCGTTGACGCGGGCCCTGCTGACTTTGGCGGAGGACGACGAGAGCGTCGACCGGCTCACCTCGGCGGCGAGGCGACGGGCGCGCGAACTGAACTCCGCCCCCTCTTCGGCGTGCCGGTTCGTCGCCTACCTCGAAGAACTGTGCCCGTGACCGGGTCGGTGCGGATGTTCCGCCTGCCCGCCGTGCTGGCTGTCACGGTCGGCGTCCTGGCGGGCTGGCAGCCCGTCCTGCTGGGCATCCTGGGGATGGCCGCGCTGCTCGTCTGGGGAGTCTGGACGCCGTCCCGGCTGAACCACACGCTGCTCGCGGTTCTGCTCCTCGTGCCGGTGACCGCGGACCCGGGCTATCCCACCAAACCCGTGTGGGTCGTCCTGCTGGCGGCGACGGCCATCGCCCTGTTCGGGCGTCTCCAGCGCTTCCACCCGGACGCACCGCTGGCATCCGTCGGGATGTCGGCGATCGCCGTGCCGGTCGCGGGTTTCCTCGCCGCCCTGGCGCACTGGCGGGGACCGAAGGACCTGGTCTTCGCGGTCGCGCCGTTCGTCTGCTACGCCGTCATCGCCTGGCACGTGGTGGAGGAGGCGCGCCGGGATCCCCAGGCGATGAAGGGGCTGGCCCGCGCGTTCGCCTGGGTCGGAGTGCCGGTGGCGCTGCTCGCGATCCACCAGCGTCTCACCGGGACGTGGCCGATCCTCGACGAGTTGGCGATCAGCAACGCGTTCACCTCGTCCGCGGGCGGGGGCAGATCGGTGGGCACGATCGGGCACCCGATCGTCTACGGCACCTACTGCATGATGTCGATGTGCGTCGCGATCGCCCTGCGCGGGCGCCTCTGGCAGGTGCCGTTCGCCGCCGGCGCGGTGGGACTGCTGCTGTCCGGCTCACGTAGCGCGTGGTTCGGCATCGCCGGCGCCGCCGTCGTCTGGTACCTCGCCCAGGAGCGGAAGGTGACCCTACGCGGTCTCGGCCTCGTCGCGGCGGCCGTCGCCGCCGGCTCGGCACTCGTCGTGGTCGGTCCCGGCCCGGTGCAGGGCGCGATCGAGATGGTGCGTTCCCGGCTCTCCAACATGACCGGGTCGAGTTCGGCCACCGCGCGGTACAGCCGTTACGACGCGGCGTGGTCCGGCCTGCGGGAGAGCTACGACACCGTGCTGTTCGGTCTGGGGCCGGAGGCGCACGTCCGGTTCTTCCAGCAGGTGGGCATCGGTGACCACCTGGCGCAGACCTTCGACAACAGCTACCTCACCCTCTGGTACGACCTGGGACTGCTCACCCTGCTGCCCTTCGTCGCCCTCCTGGTGGGCCTTTTGGTCAGGTCGAGGTCGTTGGTCGCCCGGATGCTGGTGGTGGGGATCGCGGTGCAGATCTTCTTCTTCGACTTCTATCTGTGGCCCTGCGCTGTCGCCGTGCTGATTCTGGCGGCCGGACTGGCGTTCTCCCGGGACTCCGCCGAGGAGGATCCTGTCCAGGACCCGCCCGTGGCCGCCGACGTCCTGCTTGCCGGGTCGCGATGAGCAGCACGGCCGCGTCTTCGTACGAATCGCATTCGGCCGCCGTTGGGCGGCTGGCCGAAACGAGTGAGGGATCAAGAGTGAGGCTTTCGGACGGATTGCGGCCGCCCGGCGCGTCCACCCCGCCGACGGACATGTCGCCACCCGGCATCCGTGGCGTCGTCGGCAGATCACGTGCGGCGCTCGGACAGTGGACCCGACTGACGCCTCGACACCACCTGCAGGCGGTACGCAGGTACCGGTGGGCGGTCCTCGCGCTCACCCTGCTCGGCGGGCTGGGCGGCGGTCTGGCATCCCTGGTGCAGACCCCGGTCTACAAGGCCGACGTGCAGCTGTTCTTCTCGCCGAACTTCCCGACGAGTGACATTCGGCAACTCGACACGGGCGGCAACTACATCCTGCAACGCGTCCGGTCGTACGCCGAGATCGCCAACAGTCCCGAGATCGCCGCGACGGTGATCGGCCGGTTGGGCCTGCCCTACTCGCCTGAGGAGCTGATGTCGCAGGTCAGCGTCACGGGCAAGGCCAGCACCGCGGTCCTGACCGTCGAGGTCGGCGACGAGGATCCGGAACGCGCCCGGGACATCGCCAACGCGATCGCGGACGAGTTTCCCAACTTCATCGGCAGGCTGGAGAAGCCGACCGGGATCAACACCCCTCCGGTCAAGGTGTCCGTCGTCCGCCCGGCGATCACGCCGCCGTCCGCGGACTCACCCCGGCCCCTTACGAACCTCGGCCTCGGGCTCGCCGGTGGTCTGCTGGTGGGGACGGCGACGGCGCTGACGGCGTACGCGCGGGAGCGTGCCGTCCGGGACGGGAGCCACGCAGCCGAGGTGGCGGAGCTGCCTCTGGTCGGGATGGTCGAGGCCGAGCCGGCGGCGGCCGGCCTGATGGCCCACGACGAAGGTTCCGACCGGGCCGAGGTCTTCCGGCAGTTGCGGACGGACCTCCGGCTCCAGGCGGTCGGAGACCGCCTGACCAGCCTCACGGTCATCAGCGGTGCCGCCGGTGACGGAGGAGCGACCACCGCCGGGAACCTGGCGATCGCGTTCGCCCGGGCCGGCGAGACGGTGGTGCTGGTGGACGGGAATCTCCGGAACCCCGAGATCCATGAGCTGTTCGTCATCGCCAACGAGGTCGGACTGGCGAACGTTCTCCGGGGCGAGGCGTCGGTCAACGACGTGGCGGTCCACTGGCACCCGGATCTTCCGCTCCTCGTCCTTCCCACCGGTCGGGTCGAACCGGGGCCGGCCGAGTTGCTGTTCCAGCCGGACCGGCTGCCGCCGCGCTGGAGTCGTGTCGGCTGGACGAGGTCCTGGTCATCGTCAGTGCTCCGCCGCTGTTGTCGGACGCCGAAGCGAAGGTCCTGGTGACCGCCACGGACGCGACCGTGGTGGTGGCTCGGGTCGGCTCCACGCACGTCGACCAGCTCGCGACCACGGTGGGCGTGCTGCGGAAGATGCGCGCGAACCTGCTCGGCCTGATCGCGGTCCGGTCCAGGTAGGACGCGCGGGGAGCGGGGCCGCCGGGGGCGGTCCCGGGGGTCACTCTCCGCAACAAGATCCGTTAGACTGGCTCGTACCTGGTCCAGCGAGGACAGTGGACGGCGGAGACCGGGTTCCGAGATCCCGCGACCTCGACGTAGGTTGACAACGATGAGCGATGACGTCGCAATGCTGTTGCGGCGGGCGGGCTTCGGTCCGACGGCGTCCGAGCTGACGGCAGCGCGGAAGGCAGGGTACGCGGCAACCGTGTCGAGGCTGACGGCGCCCGCCGGGCCGGACCGGGGTGCCGCCGCTGCACCGATGCCGGACCTCGGCCGCGATCCCTTCGACGATCTCCCGAATCCGACCACCGAGCAGCGGACCGCGGCGGAAGCGACCCGACGGGAGCACACCGACGCGATCGTGCGGTGGTGGCTGGACCGGCTGACGGTCGCGGACCACCAGGCCAACGAGAAGCTGACCTTCTTCTGGCACGGACACTGGGCCACCTCGATCCGGAAGGTCGGCAGCCCCCAGTTCATGCTGGCGCAGCAGCGGAAGATCCGCAGCTCGCCGACCATCGGGGTGATGGCACGCAAGTTGGTGTCCGATCCCGCACTGGTGTACTGGCTCGACGGGCAGCTCAACACGAAGGACGCGCCGAACGAGAACCTCGCCCGCGAGCTGATGGAACTGTTCCTGTTGGGTATCGGGAACTACACCGAGCAGGACGTGAAGGAGGCAGGGCGCGCGCTGACCGGGTGGCGGACCGACCTCGGTGTGCCGGAGACGGCCATCTTCTTCCCGGACAGCCACGACGCCGGGCCCAAGACGATCCTCGGCGCCACGGCCGACTTCGACGCCCACACGCTGGTCGACTTCCTCGCGAAGCAGCCGGCCTGCGCCCGTTTCATCGCCTCCCGCCTGTGGTTCCGGTACGGCTCCTCCGCCGAGCCGATCGTCAGCTCCACCGAGCAACGGATGCGAGCGGCCTTCCCGGTCGGCATGCGCATGCTGCGGGCCCTCTTCGAGGACGAGGAGTTTCGGTCGGGTCGCTACCGGCTCGTGAAGCAGCCGGTGGAATGGCTCGTCGGCGCGATGCGGCAGTTGGAGATCCGGCCGGCCCGGTTCCCCGACGAGACGCTGCACCGGGTGGTGGCGGGACTGACCGGCCTGGGTCAGGTTCCCTTCGCCCCACAGAGTGTGGGCGGCTGGCCGAGCGGAACCGCGTGGCTGAACTCGGCGGCGGCACAGGTGCGCCTCGGTCTGGCCGACCTGCTCGCCGGGCTGGCCGGCATCGACCGGATGACCGCCGAACAGTTGGCGAACATCCTCGCGATCGACACGTGGACCAACCGGACCTACCTGGCCCTGAAACAGGCGAAGAACCCGCGACAGCTCCTGACCCTCGGTCTGGTGAGCCCGGAGTACCTGGTGATCTGACATGGATTCGTTGACCCGACGCAGATTCCTCCTCGCCTCGGCGCCGCCGGCGGTGCCGCCGCCCTGGCGGCCGGCGGGATGGGACTGGCCGAACTGCTCGCCACGGCGACCCGCGACCAGGAATCGGACCCGGACGACGGCATCGACAAGCTGGTCCTCGTCACCCTGTACGGCGGCAACGACGGCCTGAACACCGTCGTCCCGTACGCGGATCCGGCGTATCACTCCGCCCGCCCCGAGCTGGCGTACGCCCCTGAGCAGGTACTGCGTCTCGACGACGCGCTCGGGCTGAATCCGGTGCTGACCGGGCTGAAGCGACTCTGGGACGACAAGCAGCTGGCCGTGGTGCTCGGGGTCGGCTATCCCCGGCCCGATCGGAGCCACTTCCGGTCCATGGACATCTGGCAGACCGCGTCACCGGAGATGCCCGTCGCCACCGGCTGGGTGGGCCGCTGGCTCGACGGCACCAACGCTCCCGCCGAGGCGGCGGTCAGCTTCGAGCCGGTGCTCCCGCCGCTGCTCGTCGGTGGGACACGCGTGGGCGCGTGCGTGGCGGTCGGCGGGCTCGAACTACCCGGCGGGATCGACGCCGAGCTGCTGGCCGCGCTCGGGCAACCCCAGGCCGGCGAGTCGGACCTGCAGGCGCGCGCGGCCGAGGCGTACCAGGACTTCCTCCAGGTGAACAAGCTCGTGCACCAGGCGCAGAAAGCCAACATCCCGTCGGGGACGGGCGACCTGCCGCCCCTGCCCTCGACCGCGACCGGCGGTGGCAGTTCCCTCGCGGCACAGCTCGCTCTGGTCACCCGGTGTGTCGAGGCGGGTGTACCCACCCGGGTCTACTCGGTGAGCCTGGGTGGATTCGACACGCACGCCAACGAGCGGGTCGGGCAGGAGTGGTTGCTCAAGCAGCTCGACGAGGCGCTGTCGGCGTTCCTGCACCGGCTGGCGAAGACGAGGGCCGGCCGGCGGGTGACCGTGGCCGTGTACAGCGAGTTCGGCCGCAGGGTCCGGGCGAACGCGTCGGACGGCACCGACCACGGCACGGCCGGCCCGCTCTTCGTGCTGGGTCCCGGGGTCGCGGGCGGACTGTATGGCGAGCAACCGAGCCTGGTCGACCTGGACAACGGCGACCTCAAGGCCACGGTGGACTTCCGCGACGTCTTCGGCACGCTCCTCGGCTCCGTGCTCCAGGCCGACCCGGACCGGTACCTCAACGGCTACCAGGCCCAGTTGCTCCCGCTCGTGCGCAACAGCCGGTAGCGGCGACAAACGACCGGCCACGCCGGGGCAGGCGTCAGTCGCCTGCCCCGATCTTCTGGCGGTCGACCGCGTTCTGCCGGTACGTCTGCGCCACCAGGTTGGCGGGCGACTTGGCCACGACGGCTTCGAGCCGGGTGATGGCGTCGGAGTACCGGCCGGCGAAGTAGTCGTCGAGCCCACTTCGATACAGCTTGTCGGTGTCGCCGAGCTCGTCGGTGACACCGGCCTCGGTCAGCATCGCGTCGAGAGTGGACGCCGGTACGACGATGCGGTTCGCCTTGGTGGGCAGCTCCTCGTCGTTGTCGAGGATGCCGACGACCCGGCCGTTGGTGTCGACGGCGAGCCCGCCGCGGGAGTAGAGGCCCACGTCGTCGTTGACCCGGGACACGGGCATCGTTCCCGACGTGCCGGAGCCGGTCACGGTCACCCGCTTCGACTGGACGGTGAAGGTGGCGGTGAGCGGGTCCTTGTCCGTGGTGCCGTACCCGATGGAGAGCAGTGTCGTTCCGTCCTTGAGGTCGGCAGCCGGGTTCAGCTCGGCGACGGGGAGATTGTCCTGGGCGAGCTTGACCAGGGCCACGTTGCCCGCCTGGGGCTCCCACGTCCTGACGATCTCGCCCGGAATCGCCGGAGCGTCGGTGACATTGCCCTTGGCCACGTTGACCTGCCCGAACAGCCGGACCTCCGGTTCCTTCGCGGCGTCGACCCCGGTGAGCACAGTGGTCTTGAGCTGCTGCGCGACGTAGTCGTCGAGCTTGCCGGGTTCGAGCTTCTTCTCCTGGATCAGCACCCGGCCCAGCGCGTAGAGCGCGTTCTGCCGCGGGGTGTCGCCCGTGGGGCGCACGCAGAAGCCGTTGGTGAGCACGTGGCCGGCCGGACTCACCACGAACCCGCTGCACCGGCGGTTGAAGGTGATCGGCGCCGCCCGCAGGGGCGCTCCGGTCTTCTTGTCCCGGAGGTATCCGGTGAACACGACCTCCACGTAGACCAGGGACGGCGAGGCCACCGCCACGGCCCGTTCCTCGAGGGTGTACGGCGGCGGGGAGCCCTCGCCGTCGTCCGATCCGGCCCAGACCGCCACGCCACCGGCGGCGGCGAGGACCACCAGCACCAGCGCCACGATGCCGAGCCAGAGCCCGGTACGGCGTCGGCGCGGCTCGGAGGGCTGGATCCGGCGCTCGGTGGAGGCGAGCGGGTCGTACGGCGGCACGCTGGTCGGGTGCGGGTAGGCCGGCGACACCGGCGGCCCGGGACACCTGGTGCGGAGGCGTGGAGACCGGGTACGGGGGCGTCGAGAACGGC
>NZ_JAEVHN010000036.1:0-22763 GCF_016803375.1 Micromonospora sp. 4G55 | reverse complement strand
CAATGAGCCGCTACCTCACCGGAGAATCCACCCCAACCTGGCGAACCGAAACCACCTAATCGGACCATCCTCACCAACCGAGATCAGATGCCCTCTAAGAGGTCCTAACAAAGCCGTGTGACGTGTCGGTACGTGATGATGCAGGTGGCGAGGGCGAGGAAGGCTTCGTGGATGTCGTCGCGGCGTTCCCAGCGGATGCGTAGCCGTCTCATGCCGTGGTACCAGGCGATCGTGCGCTCGATGACCCACCGGATCACTCCGAGGCCTGAGCCGTGGGGTTGACCGCGGCGGGCGATCCGCGGCCGGATGCCCTTGGCACGTACGGCCCGGCGGTACTTGTCATGGTCGTAGGCGCGGTCGCCGAAGATGGTCAGGGCGCGGCGGGGCCGGCCGCGCCGACTGCGTACGGGCGGGATCTTGTCGATCAGCGGGAGCAGTTCGGTGACGTCGTTGCGGTTGCCGCCGCTCAGCGACACGGCCAGGGGAATGCCGGCGCCCTCGGTCAGGACGTGGTGCTTCGAGCCCGGGCGGGCGCGGTCGACCGGGCTCGGGCCGCTTTTGGGCCACGTCGGGCGGCCCTCACATGGGAGGAGTCGATCACGGCGCGGGACCAGTCGAGCTTGCCGGCTGCGTGCAGCTCGGCCAGCAGCAGCTCGTGCAGCCGCTGCCACACTCCGGCCCGATTCCACTCCTCGAGGCGCCGCCAGCAGGTCATCCCGGAACCGAACCCGAGCTGTTGGGGCAGGAACTCCCACTGAATGCCGGTGTGCAGCACGAACAAGATCCCGCACAGCACCTTGCGGTCCGGGATCCGCTGCGTCCCGGGTGCCGTGGATTGCGCTCAGGTTTGGGCAGCAACGGCTCGATGCGCTGCCACAGCCCGTCCGACACGATCCACGGCGGCTGCTCGCCACGCCTCACGGCCCGACATCGTAGATCACCCTCTACAAGGGATGGAAGACCCAGAGATCATTTTGTTAGGACCTCTAAGGCAACTGCGGCAAGACGCCCCGCACAGTCGCCCGAGAGACCAACTGGTGATCGAAGCGGCCCTCGGTGAAGACCGCCGCACGTCCATAGGCATGCCCCCGTGCCCCTCAGCGACTGCGCCTAGGTCGGGTCGCAGCGGGTGAGCCAGCGTGTCCGCCAACGACATTGCTGACATGCGGCCAGCATGGGGGGCTGGCTTGTCCTGACTATAGTGCCGCGTGCTACGTCTTGGCGCAGCTGCCGCTTCCAGTCCTGCTCAGGCGTTGAGGACGCGTGAAAGTTCTACGCGGTTCTTCACGCCCAGCTTCCCGTATGCCTTCTGCAGATGGTTCTCGACGGTACGGACGGAAAGATGCAACAGCTCGGCGATTTCCCTACTGGAGTTCCTCTCTGCCGCAAGCCGTGCGATCTCCCTTTCTCTCGAGGTCAGGTCGGCTGTGGCTGCTGGCGTGACGTCCAATAGTGGAGTCCGGGGCCCTCCACAAGCCTGAGCCAGGATTCTCGATCGGTTCGCTGCACCCGCCGCCCGGCGCGGGTCGCCTGCCCTCGATAGAATCAGGGCGGCTTGGGCGCATGCCTCGGCTGCTAGCAGCGGAGAACCGATCGTCTCCAACTCGCCGGAAACGACGAGCAGTTCGGCCGGCTCTCCTGCCGCCAAGGCAGCAACGAGCCGGGCCCGTGCAGGCGCAAGCGCTCCGTCGCAACCGTGAGCGATCTCCTCGAGCCGTGGAAGCGTTTCCTTGGGTTGACCCAACCGCGCTATGTCTGTGAGGATCAGCGCTTCGCTCATTGCCTGCCTGCTGCCGCGAGCTGACTGCGCTGCTTCATGCAAGACGCCACGCGCTTGGCTTAGCCGGCCCTGGCTGGCGTGTAGCCACGCCTCTCCCAGCCGTTCCTCTCCAGCGAAAAAGCCCATGAGCGGATAGTCTTCGATGGCGTCCAAGGCCGCTTCTGCAGCCTTCGGGTCGCGCAACACTGACGCAGACGCGGCCAGCCCGGACAGGGCGATGCGCATGACTTTGGTGTAGCCGCGGGAGCGGGCAATCGAAATTGCTTCCGCATACATGCGACGAGCGCTGCTCGCGCGTCCCGCGATCCAGTGCGCCCGTCCCATTTGAAGGCACAACCACAGCCGGATCATCGGTTCATGGGCGCCGCTTGTAACCTCTGCATAGGCCTTCGCCCCGACAGCTACCGCCTCCTGCAGGCGACCGGCCTCGGCAAGTGCCATGACCAAGGAGATCGCCTGCGACACCGGATGCGGCAGATCGGCTGTTCCCTGTGCCGCACGATGAACGGCAAGCGCTCTGCGCGAGATCGCGATAGCCCGTGCGGTCTGCCCAATCGCCGCCCGAGAAGCCGCTTCCCAAGCAGCACAAATGAGCCAGATAACAGGTTCGGCCTCCTCTATGCTGATGGGCAGGTTGGCCAGGTGCTCGAGCCCTCGCACTGGGTCACCCGCGGCCGCAACCATTTGAGCCTCGTTGATCCTCAGCATTGCCCGGGCATACTCGCTCGTCACCTGGCCATACGCTGCCCTGTTCACCTCCAACGCCTTCTCCACCTGGGCGCCAGCCCAGAACAAGTTCATCGTTCGGGTAGACACCACCGCCAGCTTTGTTGCCTCGTCCTGGGATCGGCAATCAGCGCGACGATAAAAGGTCTCCGCTTCCCGCCAGTTGCCGATATCCCTATGGGCGTTACCCAGGAGCAGGTCCGTTTGCACCGAGGCGCAAGCGGGTGGCAACGCCGACAGCAGTGTGATGACCTGCTCGTTGTCGTTGCCGTAGGCCGCATATGCGGCCGCCCTCGTCAACAAAGCGGGCTCCGCCGTCCCGGTAGCCTCGAGCTGCCAGGAGGCCAGGCGCAGGGCGTCCCCCGCTCGGCGAAACCCGTAGCGCTGCATACGTTGGATCTGCTCGACGAGTCTGGTCCTTCGACGCAGAGGCGGCATGGCTGCTCGGAGTGCCTCACCGTAGATCGGGTGAGCGAGAGTGAGACTCGTCCGTCGGTCAGCACGGCTGAAGCTGATGATGTCTGCGGCTTCTAACTCGTGTACGACCTCGCTGGGTGCCAGCTCCATAGCGTCGCTCAGTGACAACGGTTGGCACAGCGCCAGTGTCTCCAGCAGCGCGTGGGCGGCGGGCGGCGTGTTGGCCATGCGCCAGTCAACAAGGTCCTGGAGCCGCTTGGTCACCTTGACGCCCGTATCCGCCGAATGCCATACCTCGCCATCGAATGTGAGCGTCTTGTCGGTGACGGCTCCCATCACCAACTCACGCAGATACAGCGGGTTACCGCGACTGACGGAGTACAGATGGCGGCGGGTGGAGAGGGACACTGGAGCGCGCAGGCCCGCTTCAAGGAGCGCTCCCGTCTCAACTTCGTTGAGATCGGCTAGGTCCATGCGATGAAGGTCGCGGGTAAGGCCGGTGTAGGGCCCCGGGCGGGCATCTGATCGGACGGTCGCGATCAGAAATAGCAACCCAGCATCCATGAGCTGCCTTAGCAGCACGACCGAGGTGGCATCCAGCAGGTGGACGTCATCCAACCAGCACGCGATCCTCCTGCCTTGCCCAGACAGCGAGTGCCGCGCTGCGTGGAACGCTTCCAACGGCCGCCTTGGGTCGACGGTCGGCGGCAAAAGGAGCGCAATGCCTCCTAGCGGTATTCGGGACGATGCCTCTGTTGCGGTCGCCTTTCTCGCAGCCATCCCGGATTCTCTTGCAAGCCGAAGGAAATGAGCAGCGAGGCGGGACTTTCCCACTCCAGGCCCGCCAGCGATGACACAGCCAGAGGAGACGGGTGGCGAAATCAGGGCGGCGAATCGCTCGATCTGGGCAGATCTCGCCGTTAGAGGCCACTCCCTTGCCACTTGGTCCAACTACTCCCCCTAACGCTGGTACCGCCCCGCCGAGCGTGAGTTTGCGCAGTGCCTGGCCTTGGGCCGGGAAGGCATGCCCCAGCCCCGATGTCTGGCTGTAGCACCATAGAAGGCGGCGCCGGTCCGGCCGGCCGCAGTCAACGCAAAGCCATCTATCGTGGCGGCGACCGACGTGTGGCTGACCCCCCGCCGGCCGCTTAGCCCCAGGTCAGCCCCCAGCGGTCGAGCCTCACACAGCATACCTTCAGTATCCAGCTAGTGCCTCGACCACGAACGTTGGGTTGGTCATGCTGTTCGGGTTGGTGGGTCGGCCCCAGCGGCGTTGTCGTTCGCTGCGGATTTTGGCGCGGTGGCGGCGTGGAGCGGCTAGGACGTTGGGGTGGCGGGCGTTGGCGTTGCGCAGCGCGGGTAGGCGTGCAGGTTGCGGGCCAGGACGGGGTTGGTTCAGGAGGCGTAGGTCGGGGTGAGGCACAGTTCGACCTTGTTCCGTGCCGCCCACTTCCTGATGGTGAACCCTTGTGGGTCGATAGGTTGTCCAGGAGGACGTAGGTCGGTGCGCCGTCCGGGCGGGCGGCCCGGATCGACTTCAACGCGGTCAGGGTGTTGCCTGCGGACTTGCGGGTGCGGACGACGCCCCATAACTGGTCGTCGCCGATGCTGTAGCAGCCGTGGAACTGCCGCACGCGGTGCAGCTTGTGGTAGTTCGCCGGCAAACGCCGCGGACGGCCCTTGGACTGCCAGCCGACGCCGCCGTGCGGCCGGATCGTCAGCGGCCCGAACTCATCGAAGGCGAAGGTGCGGTGCGGGAACTGCTCGATCACCTGTTCGATGCGGGCCAGCTTCTCCCGCTGCGGGTCGGTGGACTCCTTCCACGTCCTGGCGCGTTGGAAGGTGATTGCGTGTTGCGCAGTAGCTGCCGTAGCCGCTCCCGGCCGACGACCACTCGCCGATCCGGGTTATGTGCCAGCTACTCCGCGAGTTTGCGCACGCTCCAGCAGGTGAACGACCCGCCCCAGCTTCGCAGGGCGGGTGTTGGCCGTCGCGACGATGAAAGCCTCGTCGTCGCTACTGATCCGGCAGAGACGGCCACCCGCCCACAGAGGGTCCAGGCTGGCCATGCCCATCTCGTTGAACCGATGGATCACCTGCCGCACCGAGTTCCTCGTCAGCCTGCACGAGCCGGACGATCACCGGCACAGTATCCCCGCCGGCCGAGGCCAGCACCACCAGCGCCCGCCGCAACCGCACGACCGAACCCAGGCCTCGACACACCAGACGTTGCAGCCGCTGACCCTCCTGATCACCTATTTGGCGCCCCGTGCGGACAGGCGTCCTTCGAAGGCGATGTCGAAGGCGTTTAGTGCGGGTTTCCCGGGAATGGTCCAGCGCCGGCGGCTCTGCCAGGTCGGGTCGAGGCTCATCACAGCGAGGTAGACGCATCTCATCGCGTCGGCGCGGACAATCAGGAGTGGCTCGTACCACGCAACTACACGAACGGCACCGTCGGCTAACTGATCTCTACGCGACGGCCCCGCCCAGCAGTTGTGCTGGGCGGGGCGTCGCCTTGGGCTCTCTAAGTCAAGATCAAGTTTCTCGCGGTTGGACAGCCACCCGAGAGAGGGCCTGCAAGTTGCTTGGAACTTCAGTGATGTCACGAAGTGGGGTCGTCGACCAAGGTGAGATCGTAGAGGACGGTGCACCCCTGACCGTCAGGACCCGTGTTCCACATTTGGTGACTACTAGTGCCGAGGTGGGCATCATCGATAACATGCGTTTTCTTGGGGCTGCAAAGCACATCGCTCCACGTTTGCTCATCGAAGTCCGAGAAGCCGGCTTCCACGACAAACTCGTAACCCTTCCACGCGGGCACCTTGACGTAATCGGACCAGACCCCACTGCAGCTCTCAGCTGCGGTGGATTCAGGCCACGGGTAGTCATGATAGTTTTCTCTGCATCCAGGGAACGTGAAACATTCAGAGGGCTTAAGCGGATCGCACTTACTCTGGTCAGAGTTGTACCCATTTACGTCCACCGCGAAGTTGTGGTTTTTATTATAGTCGCCCACAGTCCTGGTACGCGCAAAATAAGTATCCTGGTACCCCGAAATAGGGTGGCTGCCGTACTTCACAGGCCAGCCATTGCTTGTCAAAACTCTAGCCTGCTGTCGATCACCATAGGCCTGCATGTACCCATACATGTTCGCAGTCGAAGTGCAGGCAGGGTCGCAGTCATTAAGGTTCCAGAACCGGATCTCCCTGAACACTACGGTCATGTAGTACCTATCATTTCCGCCGTCCGGATTCATTGAGGCGGAGGCCGTCCCGGGGAACACGACGGCAGCAAAGAGCGCCATCAGGACGCTCAGTGCCGCTGCCGAGATTGACGTCTTTCTCGATCTTTTCATGCCTCTCCTTGAGCGCGCCATGAACTTTTCTTTACCTTGTCCAGCGCAGGGCCGTTGCAGCCCCCACGCGGGTTTAGCCATGACCGGCGAATTGCATCTATAACGACTCATTCGCTCCTTTCGAATCGCCGCACCAGATCAAGGCCAAGCCATAGACGACCAGCGCCGAGTCTGCGTCAGATCCGTCGACGTCTTGGCAGGCGTCGCATTGCAATATGCGACTGCAGGTCCCTCCCGCTACGGGCTTCGGCCGGGGTGCCTGTTGGCCGGAATGTTAATCCGCTGGCCGGATGCCGCCTAGGAGTAACTACTACTCAAGTCGTGTTCGAGATTGCTGCTCAGAGCGGGTTTGAGTCAGGGTTGATCAGGGTCAGGCAAGGGGCAGCGGCGGGATCGTCGGCGAGCGGGCTGGCCCCTGGTGATGCCGCGTGTCATGCGGGCGATGGCGGCGAAGACGTCGGCAGCCGGTGAACAGGCCGAGGTTCCCTCGACCACCCACCGGCCGGAGAGCACGCTGAATCCCCGCTTGTCCGCGGGTCTGCGAACGAGCTCCAGGATGGTGCGCAGGGTGCTGCGGACCGAGTCGAGCAAACGTCCGGCGAACCCCTGGTCAGCGAAGACATGCCAAATCGGGCTGGCCATGTAGGCGTCAAGCAGGGCGTCTGGGCGCTGTCGCCGTCCCACCAACTCGCGGCGATCACAGTGACCATCAAGCTGCAGGGTGCGGGTGACGATGAGCCGCTTGCGGCCGCTAATCTTCTTCTCGGCGTCGTAGCCCCGGCCGTTCTGGGCGGACGATGTCGGCGCCCCTACACGCTCTGGGAGTCGATGATCCCCGCCAACGGCTCCCGGCAGTGGCCCTGGCGCACTCCGCGCGCCCCGGAACCGCATCGCGGCCAGAAGCTTCTGGGTGAGGCGGGCTACGTCCCACCAGCTGAAGTACCAGTACACCAATTGCCAGGGCGGCAGCGGGCAGCTACGCTGCGGGCACCCGAACCAACGGATCTCGTTTGAGGATTTCCCGTCGTAAGTGCTTCTCCCGCCTGCCGTCGGTGCTTCGACCTCGGCAACCATGGCTCGATCAGCACCCAATTGGGCGGTGGCTGGGTGGTGACCCCATCTGATCAGGGGACAGCCCTGGTTGATCATTCTTCTTGTCTAAGGGACGTCCCGCAACTCGGTAGAGGCGTTGCGCGACACTTGACTGGCGGTCAGCCCGCGAGGGCGATGTTGTGCAGGTGGGCGATGCCGCTCGCCGTCGCCAAAACCCTGCCGCAAAAAGGGGATCCAGTCCCGCGAAGGCATGATGATCGGCTACACCGTACCGGAGATCCGCCGACTCATGCTATCCCTGATCCTCACCACCCTGTCCTGCCCGGCACGCATCTGGGCCTGGTCACACTGGCGCCGCAGACGCCAACACCACGCCCGCACCAGCCACTACCGCCAACGCGGCTACCCGCTATAACTGCCGTTGCAGTGAGGCCTTTTCATCGTGACCGGCCTGGTCACGGCGGGTGCGGCGGGATGCTCGTGTCGACATAGGACGAGGCTCCCGGTAAGAGCCACCCGCCGCAACGACGACATGATCACCACCACGATGGGCACCTGCCGCGCCGACGAGTTGATCGCGGCCATACCCGCCCAGGCATGGTGCCGCCTGTCCGCCGGCGCTGGTGCAGACGGCCCCCGCGAGTGCCTGTGAGCCCGCATGCCGGTGCGCATCTGCTGGCGGCCCGGGCGCGGGCACTGGCTCCTGGCCAGGCGCAGTATCGCTACCGGGGAGATCGCCTACTACGTCTGCTACGGACCCCGCCGCGCCCGCCTGATCGACCTGGCCCGCATCGCCGGCAGCCGCTGGGCCATCGGGGAGTGCTTCCAGCAGGCCATGGGGATCACGGACGTTCGGTCGATACGGAACGGGCCCTGATCGCCGAGGGCAAACAGCAGCCCCTGAAACGATGTCAGGGGCTCGCAGTGTGCCGGTGCTACCCGAGTCAACGCGGGTGAAGCTATCCGGGTACCGGCCGTCGTCAACGCTGCCCGCCACCTGGTGGGTAGGGACCGCCCTCGAATCATAGCCGCGAGGGTGGGAGTCAGGCCGTGGCTACCAGGCGATGGCCTGCTCCCACATCCAGACGTACGCCTCAGCCCCGGACATGAGCTGCTGCCGTAGCAGGGCGCTGTCGCTGCCGGCCTGCTGGATGAGGTCGGTGGTCCAGTCGGCGAACAGACCGTATTGCGCGGCGCCGTCGGTGTTGACGTCGAAGGTGCGCGATCCGAAGACCTGCTTGTTCACCGTGGTGCCGTTCGGCGCGGTAAACGGGTAGACCAGCGGGTTGGCCGCGGCGTTCGGGCGCGGGTTCGCCTGGTCGCCGAGGCCGTTGACGTCGGTGCCGTAGCCGTAGCCGACAATGGCGTTGCCGTGCGGCGCGGCGCGGTTCGCGCGCCACTCGCTGAGGAACTCAGGCACCGAGTTCGCGTACGTGGCCACGAACCCGCCCAGCGCGAGAATCCGGTCGATCATCGCCGGATCGGACCAGCTGTGCACGGAGGTCACGCCCGGGTAGTGTGCCGCTGCGGCCATGTCCAGCACGGCCTGCGCGGTCCTCACGCTCATGTGGTCGACGTGGATAATCATGCCGCGGTCCATCATCGTCTGGATGAGGTAGCGGCCGAGGCTGGTCAGCCCGCGGGTGTTGCAGATCTTGCCGCTGGGGTAGACCGGCAGCACCGCGCCGGGCGGCAGGCCCACGACACCGAAGCTCAGCAGCCGGACGAGGTCGTCGTTGACGAGCGGCTGCTCGTTGTCGGACGGGCCGGTGCAGCGGGTGGCTGTCCACCAGTGCCCGGTGGACAGCAGATTACTCAGATTGACGAAGGCCCCGCTGACGCCCGAGTCGAACCGGGTGCCGCCGAAGGCGTTGTCGAACTTGTGTACCGGGTAGAGACCAGAGACGCCGAGCGACTGCAGCTCGTTGAGGCCGGCGTCGATCTGGGCCATGGTGCACTGCGGGACGTCGTTGATCTCGCGGCAGCCGAAGATCTCCGAGTTTTCGACGCCGATCGTCACGGCCAGCTTGCCCTGCGCGGCGATGCTGCGCACCTCCGTCGGCTTAGTCGCGATGCGGAACCAGCCCTTGCCGGCGCCACCGTTCTGCGCGTCGATGTAGTCCTGCATTGAGTACAGGTACCGGGACTGGACCCGGATCTGGTCCATCTCGTCGCAGGACGTGTCGCGGTACGGGAACAGCGCGCAGATGGCGCGGTTCGCGACGAGCAGCACGTTGAGCACCCGCTGGCCGGCCCGCCAGGACCGCTCGATACCCCGGTAGTACGACTGCTCATGCAGCAGCGAATTGCGCTGCGGCCAGTCGCCGAACGTCGGCCAGCCGTCCTCTGGCGAGTTCACCGGGTCGGTTCCCCCAACGATCGCCTCGAACAGCGCGCCCACGTTCAAGCTGCGGTGCGTGTCGCAGCCCGCGAGCGCCACCTGCACGCCGCCGGGCGCCCACGCCTCGCCGCAGTGCATCTGACCGCCGAACGCGGCGGCGGCGGTGACGTGGGCGTGCGCGTCGATCGTCCCCACGAGCTTGCCGCTGCTGTCGACGCCCGGCGCGGCAGTGCCGGTGACGCCCGGGTCGATGTCCGGTGGGGTGTAGCACCCCGTCGCGGTCGCCAGCGCGACGGTGTACGACGAGCTGGCCGCACCGAGACTCCACAGGAACGAGCCCATGACCTGGCCGGTGGCCGCTGCGGTGAACCGGTACCGGTCGCCGACCTTGGCCACGGTGAAGTCGGCACGGTCGCCGTACGAGTCCCCGGCCAGGATGGAACCGATGATGCTCTGGTACGCCGGCTTGCCATCGGAGCCGACCACCTCGTACCGGCCGAGCTGGGTGGCCTCCAACTGGAACGACGTGGCGCCGGAGGCGGACGAGGTGAAGCCGTAGCCGGCCCCGCTGCGCACCACGTAACCGACCGAGCTGGAGCCGTTGTAGACCCGCAGCAAGGCGCAGGTGCCGTCCAGCGCGTCGGCGTTGGCCGTGATCTGCGCGGCCGAGGCGGCCGGCACAGCGACGACCGTGGCCGCGGCGACCGAGAGGAGCACCCCGACCGTGAAGGCGGCCAGGCGGGTGCGGCGGGATCGGTGGCGCAGCGACTGGGACATGGTGGCGGTGCCCCTTCATGTGTGCTGGATCGCGCGATCCGGCGGCCGGTGTGAAGTCAGATCAGCGTCTGATAGGCGCCGGTGACTGTCAACTGGAGACAGAAGTTCTTCGGCTCGCCTGACCGTCGAAAAAGGGCCGTTCGCGATCGGCCGATCGGCGTTCGATCGACCGGCTTCAAAGTTCCTATCTGCTCGGGGTGTCGAGCGGCGGGTGAAGAAGTTGGTGGAACGGCTCGGGATCCGGCAGCTGTCGACGTCGCAGTGGCGGAGATGGCCGCGAACCTTGACGCGCAGGTCGAGGCGTTCCGCAACCGGCCCCTCTACAGCGGGCATTACACGTTCGTGTGGATGGACGCGTTGACGATGAAGGTCCGTGAAGCAGGCCGGACCGTCAACGTTCACGCCCTGATCGCTGTCGGTGTCAGCGCCGACGGCCAACGCGAAGTGTTGGGCTTGGACGTCGCCTCGGACGAGGACGGCGCCGGCTGGCTGGCGTTCCTGCGGTCCCTGGCCGCCCGCGGCCTGACCGGCGTTCGTGTGGTCATCTCCGATGCCCACGCCGGTCTCGTCGCCGCGATCGGCGCCGCCCCTGCCCGGGTGCTGCCTGGCAGCGGTGTCGAACCCACTACCTACGGAACCTGCTGACCAAAGTCCCGAAGTCGGCGCAGCCGTGGATGGCCACCCTCGTCTGCACGATCTTCTACCAGCCCGACGCCGACGCGGTCCACGCCCAGTTCCAGCGGGTCGTGACCACCATCGAGGCGAAATTGCCTGCCGCGGCCGAGCACCTCGATGCCGCCCGTGACGACCTCCTCGCGTTCACCGGCTTCCCCCGCGAGATCTGGCGCCAGATCTGGTCGAACAATCCGCAGGAGCGGTTGAACAAGGAGATCCGCCGCCGCACCGACGTCGTGGGGATCTTCCCGAACCGGCTGGCGATCATCCGCCTCATCGGCGCTGTGCTGGCCGAGCAGACCGACGAATGACCGAAGGCCGCCGCTACATGGGCCTGGAACTCCTGGCCAAAGCCCGAATGATCACCACCGAGCCGACCAACACGACACCGAGCAACCCGACCCGACACCGATTGCCGCCTAACAACAAACCGGATCCTGCGATGGCCGCCTCCTACACCACCAGCGCGGACGCGACCCCCTGCCTGCGTCGGCTGTACGCCAGGCGTCAATCGTTTACGCGTAATTAGGTAGGACTTACCGATGCCGGGTGGCGACCTGCGCTTCACGCTGGGACGGTGCTCAGCTGCATCAGCGGGAATGTGTCCGACTTGCACCCTCCGGCCATCGGGGAACCTGTTGGCACGGCAGGTCCGCCTGCTGCCCCACCCCTGTCCGCAGCGTTCTGCGTCCACCAGCGCGGCGCTGAGTCCAGGGCTGACAAGCTCCTGGAGGAGCGACTCAGATCAGGCGACGATTCGGCGGTGACGGAGCTTTACCGGCGGTACGCCCGGGCCATGTTCGCCACCGCCTACCGGCTCCTCGGCAATCGAGAGGATGCAGCCGAAGCCGTCCAGCAGGCGTTCTTTCAGGCGTGGCGGGGAGCGCGACGGCTAGATGGCCGTGATGGCAGCCTGCAGCCTTGGCTGTACGCGATCACCCGCCGAGCCGCAATCGACCTGTATCGGCGGGAGCGCCGAGGTAGGTTGAATATTTCGCTTTCCGAGGGGCGAACGGCGGATTTGCTGTCCGTTCCCGGCCCTTCGATGGACGACAGTTGGCGGACTTGGCAGTTGCGTTCCGCGCTCGATCAGCTGCCCAGCCGTGAGCGTCAGGTGCTGCAGCTCGCATACTTCCATCAGATGACGCAGAGGGAGATCGCCGAGCATGTCGGGATCCCCGTCGGCACGGTGAAGAGTCGTACGTCCCGTGCCCAACGGCGGCTGACCCAACTGCTTGGGCATCTCAGGGACGAAGCGCCGGGGGCGGACAGAGGATCGCTGGATCAGCCAGCCGGGCGAGTGTGTTCCGGAGCTCTGCCGGTATGAGGGCTCCGAGCGCCAAGCACACGCTTCGAGTTCCGGTTTCCCGGGGACTTCGTCCCGCTGCTTGGGCAGAGTGTTGGGAGTGACGGGGGATTGGACTCCTGACCGGGTGGCCCTGCGGAACTGGCTGCCCGGGTTCCTCGCACTCGGCGTGATCTGGGGATCCAGCTTCCTCTTCATCAAGGTGGGGGTGGCCGAGCTGCACCCGTTGCACCTCACCCTCTATCGGGTGGTCACCGGTGCGGCGACGCTGCTGGTGGTGCTGGCCGTGCTGCGCGACCGGCTGCCCCGGGAGCCCCGGGTCTGGGCGCACCTGCTGGTGGTGGCCGCCTTCGGCGTGGCCCTGCCGTTCACCCTCTTCGGCTTCGGCGAGCAGCGGGTGGAGTCGATGCTGGCCGGTATTTGGGTCGCGACGACACCGCTGATCGTGCTGCCGCTGGCGGTGCTGGTGTTCCGCACCGAGCGGCTTACCGTCCGTCGGGCGGTCGGGTTGGGGCTGGGCTTCGCCGGTGTGCTGGTGGTGCTCGGCGTCTGGGAGGGCGTAGGCGGTTCGCACTTCACCGGTCAGCTCATGTGCCTCGGGGCGGCGGGCTGCTACGGCGTGGCCATCCCCTACCAGAAGAAGTTCATCGCGGGCAGCGCGTACTCCGGGCTGTCGCTGTCGGCGGCGCAGCTGCTGGTCGCCACCGCGCAGCTCGCGGTGGTCGTGCCGCTGGTGGCCGGCACGCCGCCGGTGCCGACCGGGCTCTCCGCGCGGGTGGTGGCCAGCGTGCTGGCGCTGGGCGCGCTCGGCACCGGACTGGCCATCGTGATCAACCTGCGCAACATCCGGGTCGCCGGGGCGAGCATGGCGTCCACCGTCCTGTACCTGATCCCGGTGTTTGCGGTGCTGGTCGGGGCGGTGGTGCTCGGCGAGCGGCTGAACTGGCACCAGCCCGTCGGCGCGCTGGTCGTGCTGCTCGGCGTGGCGGTCGCCCAAGGGGTGCTCGCGCGTCCCCGGCCGCAGCCCGTGGTCGGCACCCCCGCCAAGCCGACCGGCCGGTCATAATGCCGCCAGACGGTGTGGTGGTGTCCGGGCGGCGAGGAGGCCGCCGGATGGCCGGCAGGGCGTCGCGTCAGCTGCGGGCGGGCGTCCACTTGACCAAGCGGTCCGCCTTCCAGGTGTTGATCATCCGGTTCGCCGAGACGTCGCAGAGGGCCGCGCGTTCGCAGCCGAACCGCCGCCAGTCAAGCTGACTCGAGCGCGTAGCTGCAGTCCAGGCTGAGGGGCCTCGCCAAGCAGGGCCCGGTTTGCCTCGGTCAGGCTGTGCCGTTTCGCCTCGGTGAGCAAGTGGTGGAGAAGTCCTGCGGTTGCGGCGTCGCGGAACGCGGCGGTGACGATCAGGCCGAAGTCGCCGGGGTCGACGGTGTCGCCGCTGTGGGCGTGTATCTGGAAGCCGAGCCGGTGGGAGGGGCAACCTGGTTGGCGGTTGGTCGGCTACTTGAAGCGGGGGGCCTGGCAGCTTCGCCGAGTATCACTTGGTCGGCGCCGGCGATGGCGGCTTTGTCGTTGTCGGACTCGGTGTGAGTCACGCTGGTCGAGGACACAGGCCGGTCAGCCAGCTGTCCAGACGCGCGCCGGAGAGGTCGTACTGGTTTACGACCTTTCAACCGCAGGATCGGCGTAACCCGCGGCGCACTTCACCTGCAGCGCCGCATCTTCGAACAGCCCCGGGTCGTGAGCAGCTCGGCACGGCCATCGCCGTTGAAGTCGATGACCTCACTGCCGCCGCACATTCCCTTGACAGGGTCGAACGCCACCCGGGTGAGGTTGCCGCCACCCTGGTTGAGATGGACGGTAACGTTGCGCGCGCCGGGGTGGGTGTCGTCGGTAACGCGTCAGCGGTGACACGGTCGATCCGGCCATGCGCCGGGCGATGACCGGGTGATGCCCTTGGCGCGCAGGTCGCGGCGGTAGCAGTCGTAGTCGTAGCCGCGGTCGGCGTAGGTCCGCTTCGGCCGCTGGCGAGGACGACCGCGGACGCCTCTGATGGGCGGGATGGCCTCGACCGGGCGATCAGCTGGGTGACGTCGTGGCGGTTCCGCCGGTCAGGCTGACGGCGAGGGGGATGCCGCCCGCGTCGGTGATGACGTGGTGTTTCGAGCCTGGCTTGCGGCGATCGACCGGGCTCGGACCGGTCTTGGGCCGCCATTGAGCGCCCGTGTGTGGGAGCGTCGATCACGCCCGCGACATGTCCAACTGCCCAGCGGCTCGCAGCTTGCGGAGCAGGACCGCGTGCAGTTGCTGCCACACGCCGGCGTCGTTTCAGTCCCGCAACCGGCGCCAGCAGGTCATACCTGACCCGAAGCCGAGTTCTTAGGGCAGGTACTTCCACGGGATCGCCGTTCTTAGCAGCGCGGCCGGTGCCACCTGCTCGTCAGGCTCGCGGGTGATGTGGTGGGGCATGCCAAGGAAGGCGACGTTCGTAGGCGATATACAGAGACATGCAGGAGCAGTCGCCCGAGGGCAAGCGGCAGCGTTACGTCGTTGCGGCCGGTACGGGCATCAACATGATCGACGGCATTGACGTCCTCGCGATGGCCTACACGGCTCCTCAGATCGCCCGCGAGTGGGGTCTGGGATCCGGCCAGGTGGGCGTCTTGTTAGGTGCTGGCCCGGTCGGGGTCCTGGCCGGATCTGTGCTTCTGGCTCCGCTGGCGGATCGAATCGGGCGGCGGCGAGCGATCCTCGGCTACCTTGCGTTGATCACCATGGGCACGTTGGCGTCGGCTGCTGCGGTTAACCAGCAGTCATTGATGGCGTTGCGGGTGCTGACCGGGCTCGGCGTCGGTGCCATGGTCGTCGGCCTGAACACGATTGTCGCCGAGCATGCGTCCTCGCAGCGCCGCAGCCTATACATCGGAATCGTAGCGGCGGGATTTCCGCTGGGCGCCAGTCTGAGCGGATTCCTCAGCGTCGTCCTGGTGAGCGCAGAGGGCTGGCGGTCAGTTTTCATCGCCTCCGGCATCGCCTCTGCGGTGATGATCGCGGTCGCGCTGGTCTACCTGCCCGAGTCGCCAGAATACGTACGGCGTCCATGCGGCAAAAGCATCACCCGCACTGGAGACTCTCGCGCCAGCACGTCCGGCCTGGGCGCGCTGCTCACCGTAGCCCGTACTGGCCCGACCGTCGCGCTGAGCGCCGCCCTCCTCGCGACGATGACCACCTTCTACTTCCTCTTCAGCTGGACGCCAGCGGTCCTAGCGAATGCGGGCCTTTCGATCGCACGCGGCATCACCGGAGGTGCCTTGATCAACGTCGGCGCGACCGCGGGAGCTGTGCTGATCGGCGTCCTCAGCCGGTATGCGCCCCTCCTCCGTGTCACGAGGGTGATGATGGTCAGCGCTTGCCTGGGTGTTGCTCTTCTCGTCGGCACCGTTCGTCTAGCCGCCGGCCTGACGGTGGCCGGAGCCCTACTCACCGGGGTGTGTGTAGGCGCGGCGATCACCGGCCTGTTCGCCACCACTGCCGCGGCTTACCCTGCCTCCATCCGCGCGACCGGGGCGGGCCTTGCCTTTGGTGCGGGTCGGGTCGGCGCGATAATCGGCCCGAGCCTTGGCGGGCTGCTACTCGGCAGGGGCTGGCACATCGCCGTAGTCTATGCCGTCTTTACCGCTCCCATGCTGGCGGCGGCGACCCTGGCCATCCCCCATGGCCAGTCCACCGGCTCTGAGCCTGACCCATTCGAGTAACGTCGATGAGTTGACTACCTTGTCTGCCGATGAGGGTCCCTGGTAGGAGTGCCGTGGTGGCTTCGTAGGCAGTGGAGCTGAGGTAACCGAGGGCTGGAGTGTCAGCGGCGGGTGCCGCACCAGCATCTGGCAAGCCGCGGCGCGCGCGGGCCACGCCTGCCGGTGCAGCATGTTCGGTCTTGATGATGGCGAAAATCGACTCGGCCTCCGCCGTTCCAGCATGGCCACCCGCTACGCCAAACGCGCGTCCCTCTACCGAGCCAGCCTCGTCCTGATCGCCGCCGTCATCTGGCTTCCATGATCGACAGGACACGCCCTAGTCATTGCCTCTAACGTGCTGTTCCAATCGCTCTGCGTCGTCTTAGACGTTCTGCGCCTATCGGTTTGGTGCAGGATTGGATTGGGCCTGCCGCCGAAGGCGGGTAACCAGCCCAGTCGCGCATACCGCAACTGCGGGCATGCCCATCCGTTGATTAACCGCTGGAAGATCGGGACGATCCGGACAGAGAAGGTCTGACTCTCTCAAGACACGGATTCACGCCCCCGCGCGGGTCGTGGACGGCTAGCTTGAATACAAGGGGGCTGCTTGCCTTTTTGCAGGGGGTGTGTCGTGTCCGAGGGACGCCGTAGGCCGACGCCGGGTGATCCGATGCCTGGCGCCACCAGGCCGGATGAGGTTCCAAGCGAGGTCGTCCGCAATTTGCCGCCAGAACTCGGACCGAATGCGATTGCGGTGGTCGAGGGCAGAACCTTTATGTACTCCAACGCTGTTGGAGACGTGCCTCCGAATTCGATCGGTGGTCTGGTTCATGCCGATACCCGCTTCTTGGATCAGTGGGAACTCAGATTGAATGGTAAACCGCTACTTGTTCTGGGTTCGGATACCGCTGACTACTACTCCGCAGCGTTCTTCCTCACCAATCCAGTGACTCCCGGGCTGGATGCCAACATCATCGGGATACGCCGCCAACGCTTCGTCGGCGACGGCCTGTACGAGCGAGTGGAGTTACAATCCTTCTCTCGTGAGCCGCTGTCTGTGGAGTTGCGTCTCCTAGCCAGTACGGACTTCGCCGATCTGTTCGAGATCAAGGAGTCGCCACGGGACAGATCTGCCCAGATCGTCCGCGAGCACGACGCGTCGAGTCGCGAGTTGAAATTCTCGTACCAGAGGGGCGATTTCAAAGTCACTACCGAGGTCAAGACCGACCCGTCGGCGACTCGGGTCGAAGGCGACAGCCTGGTCTGGGACCTCCACCTTGAGCGGCGCGGTGTGTGGCGGTGCGAGTTTTCCGTCCCGCTGCATACCGACATAACTGGCCTGCGACCCATACATCGAGGCTTCGGCGAAGCCTTCGATGAGGCAGCGAGGGAAGAAGCTGAGCGCCGCAGCCGCGCCAACGTACCCGTGTTGGAATCGGGGTCAGATCTGCTCCTACAGGTTCAAAACCAAACCGTGCGGGACATGATCTCGCTGCGCCTCCACCGCTTGGCCGAGCAGCCGACCGTCCTCCACAGCGCGGGGCTGCCGTGGTTTCTCTCGATCTTCGGCAGGGACACCCTGATTACGGCGTACCAGCTCATCAGCTGGCGACAACTGCAGTCGCGCGGGACACTGTTGACACTGGCGTCGCTACAGGGGCGCCAAGTCGATGATTTCCGCGATGAGGAACCCGGAAAGATCCTGCACGAGATACGCAGTGGGGAACTGACAAGACTGGGCCTTAAACCCCACAATCCCTACTACGGCACCGCCGATGCGACACAACTCTGGCTCATCTTGCTATCCGAACACTGGCGCTGGACCCACGACGAAGAATTCGTCCACCAACTCCGCGACAACGCATACGCCGCCCTCAACTGGATCGACCAATACGGCGACCTCGACAACGACGGCTACGTCGAATATGCCACCCGTTCACCCCAAGGGCTCGGCAACCACAGCTGGCGCGACTCCTGGGACGGAATCCAATTCTCCGACGGCACCATACCTTTCTTGCCTATCGCGACCTGTGAAATCCAAGGCTACACCTACGACGCGAAACTGCGCTTCGCCGAACTCGCCGCGGGCCCCTACAACGACCCCCAACTCGCCGAAAAACTCCGCGAGCAAGCCCACGACCTCCGCGAACGCTTTAATCGTGACTTCTGGACCAACTCAAGAGGCGGCTACTACGTAGTCGGGCTAGACGGCGACAAACAACAGATCGACTCCATGACCTCTAACATGGGCCACCTGCTCTGGAGCGGAATCGTTCCGCCCGAACGAGCATCCATAATCGCCCGACACCTCATGGCCGACTACATGTTCTCCGGCTGGGGAGTCCGCACAACCTCCACTCTGGAAGAAGCTTATAACCCTATCGGATATCACATGGGCACCGTTTGGCCACACGATAACTCCATTATCGCGCACGGCCTCGCTAGATACGGATACCGTCAAGAGGCGAACCGCATCATCCTCGCCATGCTCGACGTCGCTCGGCACAACAATTTCCGCTTACCCGAAGCCATCTCCGGCTACGACCGCTCCTTCGGCCGCGTGCCCGTCCGCTACCCCACCGCCTGCAGCCCACAGGCTTGGGCGAGTGCGGCAGCAGCACTGTTCAAGCGCACGATGGTGGGCCACGATGTCAAGGATGGTCAGCTCGTCATCGATCCGAATATTCCTGATCAAATCGGCTACATAAATTTCATCGGCATGCACGCTTTTGGTAAGCGCTGGCGGATCGAGGCGGCGGGGACCACGGGTCAGGTCTGGTTAATGCCCTGAACTTACCCACCCTACCAATGCCGACCCTGAGGTGATCTCCTACGTTCGCTTCCTCTCCGGCTCTTAAGCGTCCTCCCGACCGGAACGCTCCGCCTTGGGTTCGAATACGCTGCGGCAACCCTTGGCGCCAAGCGCGCTTCCGACAGGAGTCCAATTGGCGCCCGCTACACCTGCGTTGCTTGTGGGGTAAGTGAGGGTGTAGGGCTTTCGCCGGCGTGATGCCGCAGTATTGCGGCACCACGCCGTTCTGACGGCTTTCGGTTGCAAGCGTCGCAGTCCTGCGATGCCCCTGCGGAGGCACTGTTGTTAAGGGTAATCACGGTGGGCAGGGCGGTGATCAGCCATCCCTTGGGGGTACGGTGGGCTCAGACGGTTGCCATTGAGTTGCCCGATGAGTTGCCAGTACCGCTCGCCACGCCGGTGAAGGCGGCTCTCTGCTCGGCCAGCGCGAGCCCGTCATGCCGGAACAAGTGCGGATCGACCATCTAGTGTTCCGCGCCGGAAATTCGCCTCATAAGTTGGTGTAAGGTGATGGGATGCCAAGGACCGGGCGTCCCACCGCGCCGCTGGTGCTGACCGATGAGGAACGTTCGACGTTGACCCGCTGGTCGCGGCGGGCGAAGTCGGCGCAGGTCCTCGCGATGCGCGCGAAGATCATCCTGGCGTGCGCCGAGGGCGGGTCGAACACCGATGTGGCAATCGCTCTGGGCGTGCATTTATCCACTGTGGGCAAATGGCGGCGGCGGTTCCTGACCGAGCGCCTCGACGGGCTGATCGACGAGCAGCGCCCGGGCCGCCCACCGTCGATCACCCTGGACCAGGTCGAACGGGTCGTGGTCGCCACCCTGGAACAGACGCCCCGCAACGCCACCCACTGGTCCCGCACGTCCATGGCCGCCAAGTCCGGGCTGTCGAAATCGACGATCGGCAGGATTTGGCGTGACTTCGGCCTGAAGCCCCACCGGGCCGACACCTTCAAGCTGTCGACCGACCCGCAGTTCATCGAGAAAGTCGTCGACGTCGTCGGGCTCTACCACAACCCGCCTGAACGGGCCGTCGTGCTGTGTGTGGACAAGAAATCGCAGATCCAGGCCTTGGACCGGTCCCAGCCGGTGCTGCCGATGATGCCCGGCATGCCCGAACGGCGCACTCACGACTATGCCCGCAACGGCATCACCAGCCTGTTCGCCGCGTTCAACATCGCCGACGGCACCGTGATCAGCGAACTGCACCGCCAGCACCGGGCCACCGAGTTCAAGAAGTTCCTGGCCACCATCGACAAGAATGTGCCGGCCGAGCTGGACGTGCACCTGATCTGCGACAACTACGGCACCCACAAAACCCCGGCCGTCCGGGCCTGGCTGGCCCGCCACCCCCGATTCCACATGCACTTCACCCCGACCGGCTCCTCCTGGATCAACCAGGTCGAACGCTGGTTCGGTTACCTCACCGAGCAGAAAATCCGCCGCGGCGCCCACAAAAGCGTGCAGTCACTCGAGGCTGACATTCGGTCATGGATCGCCGACTGGAACACCGACCCACGGCCGTTCACCTAGACCAAGACCGCCGAAGACATCCTCGAATCACTCGCCCGATTTTGTAGGCGAATTTCCGGCGCGGAACACTAGTCGAGTACCTTCCTGGCCACATGGGAGTCCGGTGGGTTGCTGTGCTGTTCGCCCACGTCCGTAACCCGATCTTCACCCGGAAACTCGCTGTCACCGGTCCGCCCTCCGCCGCGCGACCGGGAGTTCACGACACTTCTCGGCGTCGCGATCATGCTGGTCTACTCGCGTGAGAGTTCCGGTCTCATCGCACTAGTCCCAGCGGGCCGTGCCTCCGTCTTGGGAACTTCGCTGGCTTGGCCGTGTCGTGCAACAACATGCTGATCTCGAGTCTCATGCCGGGCCTCCGGACGCTTTCGCTCGATCCGCCGGGGTCGAGTTCACCAGCCCCACCTCCACCTCACGCTGCCCCCGCGCTGAGCACGTATGCCGGCGACGACCCTACCGGCAGCGTGGATCCGGGCCACTCGACAGGACGGAATCCGGTCCTCGCCGATCGCGGCCGGGCTGGGCTGCCTGCCGGCGCGGCCGCGGCACCACCTCGGCCCCAGCGAGTCCGACCGCGAGCGCAAGAGAGGAACAGCCCGAGGCCATCCGCCGGCTCAACGAGCAGAGCCGCGGGTCGGGATGAGCTCGTTCACCCCTGCCGCAGGGGGCGGCCCACCCGGTGCAGGTGCGCCAGCGCCTGCCGGTACGACTCGACCAGCCCAGTCTCGGCGTACGGGATGCCCAGCTCGGCACAGTACGTGCGGACGATCGGCCGGGCCCGCCGCAGGTTGGCCCGGGGCATGTTCGGGAACAGATGGTGCTCGATCTGGTAATTGAGCGCCCCCAGCGCCACGTCGACGAACCGCCCGCCGCGGACGTTGCGCGAGGTGAGAACCTGCTTGCGCAGGAAGTCAAGGTCGTCCTCGGCGGTGGGCATCGGCATCCCCTTGTGGTTCGGGGCAAACGCGCAACCCATGTAGAGCCCCCACAGCCCCTGGTGCACGGCCGCGAAGAGCAGCGCCCGGCCGGGCGACATCACCGCGAACAGCAGGCCGAGGTAGCCGACGGCGTGGGCGAGGAGCAGCAGCCCCTCCACCGCGCGGTGCCGGACCAGGGTGCGCCACCGGCCGTCCGGCTCCCGGCCGACCAGCGCTCGCACGCTGGCCACGTGCAGCGCCAGCCCCTCTAGCAGCAGCATCGGAAAGAACAGCCAGGCCTGTCGCCGGGCCATCCACCGGCTCGCGCCCCGGGTCGCCATGGCCTGCTCGTACGTCCAGACCAGCGCGCCCGCCCCGACGTCCGGGTCCTCGTCGGTGTGGTTCGGGTTGGCGTGGTGCCGGTTGTGCTTGTCCACCCACCAGCCGTAGCTGAGCCCAACCGTGAGGTTCCCGGCGACCAGGCCGACAACCTCGCTCGGGCCGCGCCGGCGGAACATCTGCCGGTGGCCGGCGTCGTGCCCGAGGAACGCCACCTGGGTGGTGGCCACCGCCATCAGCGCCGCCAGCGGCAGCTGCCACCAGGAGTCGCCGACCGCCACCACCACGGCCCAGCCGACCAGGAAGGCGCCCAGGGTGAACGCGATCCGGGCCGCGTACCGGCCGGGTCGCCGGTCGAGCAGGCCCGCAGCGGCGACCCGGCGGGACAGCCGCGCGTAGTCGCTGCCCCGCCATGCCGCCGGCGCCGTCAACGTCGATGAGGTCATCCGATCCCGCTCCTCAGTCGGTGTGCCACGCCGGCGGCGCGGTTCTGCGTAACAGTTCTGCCTGATCAACTGCACTGGGTAATACTTGGGAGACGATCCCAGCGAAGCCTCCGAAAAGCACCTTGAGGTGACAGTGGAGAAATAGCCGTTGTCAACACGTGACAACGGCCAGTTCCACTGACGTGCGCGGTGCCGTGTCACCCCTGTGAGGACAATCGGTAACCGTCGGCCAAATGTCGCTAGTGGAGGATGTCGCGCCTCGCGGTCGACGTCGTCCATCGTGCATGCCATACGCGACTTCTTCGTAGGGAATTTCTACTCATCTTCTACCCCGATCAAGGCCGACCAGGCCACGAGCCGGCGTAGGAAGGGGTCGGACCGCCGGCTGGCTGGTGCCGCCTGCTCTGGGCGTGTGCCGGTTCGGAAGGGCGGCCGGCCGTGCTCTCAGCCGCTTCGTTGGCTAAGGGACGTCTCGTAACCCCGGTGTCTGTCTGCTGAGGATGATCATCGAGGATGGCTGGGTGCAGGTGATCACCGCAGCCCGCCCGGAGTGGATCT
>NZ_JAEVHN010000035.1:0-22871 GCF_016803375.1 Micromonospora sp. 4G55 | reverse complement strand
GGCGGCTGACCCGCGAGCGGCTCGACGCCCTCGTACCGGGGCTGATCGACGGCCTGGCGGCGCATCCCGGCATCGGCCTGGTCGTCGTCGACTCGGCCGCCGGGCCGCTGGCCATCGGGGCGCGCGGCTGCCACAACCTGCGGGACGGACAGGTCGACGGCGACGACCCGCTGGCCCCGTACGGCCGGCGGGCGCGTCAGGACCTGCTGCGTCACCAGGCGATGGACCACGTCGGTGACCTCGTGGTGATCAGCGCGGTGGACCCGGGTCTGGAGGAGGTGGCGGCCTTCGAGGAGCTGGTGGGCTGCCACGGCGGGCTCGGCGGTTGGCAGACGGAGGCCCTGCTCATCCACCCCGCCGACTGGCCGCAGGAGGGCGAGTTGGTCGGCCCGGAAGCCGTGCACGGGCAGTTGCTCGCCTGGCTGCGCCGGCTCGGGCTGCGCCGGCCCGACGAGGTGGACGACGAAGGGGACGGCCCGGCGGGCCGCACAGTGGACCCCGACCTGGGCGCCGGGTAGCGCCGGCGGCCGTCGGCTACGGCGCCACCGGCGGCTCGCCCGGCAGGGCCCGACGCCGGGCCAGCCAGCTCAACCCCTGGCTGACCAGCACGACGAGCAGGATCGCGGCGACGACGCTCTGCCACGGCTCGGGGAAGATCGCCCGTCCGAGGACGCCGATCGCGGCGTAGAGCACCGACCACAGCAGGCTGGCGGGCGCGTCGGCGAGGGCGAACCGCCGCCAGGTCAGCCCGGACAGGGCCGCCGCCAGCAGCACCGGGATCCGGCCGCCGGGGATGAGCCGGGACACCAGCAGCGTCGAGACGAGTTCCTCGCGCACCCGCGCCGTCATCCGGCCGACCCGCTGCCGGCCGCGCAGCCAGTGCAGCCGCCGGGCGAGCCGCTCGCCGCCCCAGCCGAGCATGCCGTAGGTCGCCAGGTCGCCCGCGTACGCCCCGAACGCGCCGGCGATCACGACGAGGACCACGGTCACCGGATCGCTGGTCGGGCGGCGAGCGCGGCGGCGCCGCTGACCGCCGCGCCGGTCGGCACCACCGGGACGACGGACCCGAAGAGCACCACCAGGATCAGCGAGCCCAGGACGCCGAGCGTCGCCGTCACGGCCGGCGCACCTCGACCGACTCGCCCGGCCGCAGCACGCGCACCCGGGTGCCCGGCGAGACCGCCTCGGCGTGGCGGGCGAAGTCGGCCCCCGGGCCGAAGAACCGGTCCGGCCGGACCCGTTCGCAGCCGACCGGCCAGAAGGTGCCGAAGTGGATCGGCACGGCCCACGCCGCCGCCACCCGCCGGACCGCCTCCGCGGCGCCCGCCGGATCGAGGTGGCCGGGGCCGAGGCGTGGGTCCCCATCCGCCGACCGGGACGAGCGCCAGGTCGAGCGGCCCCAGCCCGGCCATCTCGTCGAAGAGTCCGGTGTCCCCGGCGAACCAGGTCCGCAGCTCACCGTCGATCAGGTAGCCGAGGGCGGGTGCCCGGTGCCGGGACCACGGACCCCGGGCCGGCGTGGTGGGCCGCGGGGACGGCGGCGACCGTGACCCGGCCGATCGTGGTGCGATCGCCGACCACGAGCTCCGTGCAGCGGCGGGCGGCCGCCACGCCCAGCGCCTGACGGACCACGCGGCCGCACCCGCCGGCACGACCAGCGCGGTGTCCGGGGGCAGCCGGCGCAGCGACGCGAAGTCCAGGTGGTCGGCGTGCAGGTGCGACACGAGTACGGCGTCCGGGGCCCCCGGCAGCCGCGGGGTGGGCCCACGGCGTCGGCGCAGGTGGGCGAGCCGGTCACGCAGCAGCGGGTCGGTCAGCAGCCGGGTGCCGGAGTCCTCGATCCACACGGTGCTGTGCCCGTACCACGTCAGCCGCACGACACCGCCTCGGTCACGCCTGCCACCGTATCCGGCGGTGCCACCGTGCGGCCCGAACCTGACGTGGCCCGCCGTCGGGCCGAGGTCGGCTTCCTCCCTCTGACGGTCGGCGGAGGGGTCGAATCGGCCATTCCGCCGGAAATGCTGTCACATACTCATTCCGTCCGGCGGCGGCCGGGCGTGACGGCCGGGGTGGCGAAGGCCGGCGCCCGCGCCGTGGAGGGAGGGATCAGTCAGGTGAGCGTGGACGGCGACGGGCGGGTGCCGGCGGATCCCTGGCCACTGCCCAAGGGTGCCAAGGTGGCGGATCACCTCGTGCAACGGTTGGCGTGCTGGGGCGTCCGGCGCTACTTCGGCTACCCGGGCGACGGCATCAACGGGATGACCTCGGCGCTGCAACGCACCAACGAGCGGGCGCAGTTCGTACAGGTCCGGCACGAGGAGACCGCGGGCTTCGCGGCGTCGGCGCACGTGAAGTACGGGGGCGCCCGCTGGGCTGCGTCCTGGTCACCAGCGGGCCGGGGGCGATCCACGCGCTGAACGGCCTGTACGACGCCAAGCTGGACCACCAGCCGGTGGTGGCCCTGGTCGGCCACACCGCCCTCACGGCCGAGGGTGGCGGGTACTACCAGGAGGTCGACCTGCTGGCGCTCTACAAGGACGTCGCCGCGGCGTTCCTGGCCCAGCTCGACCATCCCGCCCAGGTGCGCCACCTGGTGGACCGCGCCTGCCGGACCGCGCTGGCCCGGCGCACCGTCACCGCCCTGGTGCTCCCCCTCGACGTGCAGGACGAGCCGGCGGTGCCGGAGCCGCCGTACGCCCACGGGTACTACCACACCAGCAGCGTGCCGAGCAGCGGCCCGACCGTGCCGCCGGAGGCGGAGGTGCGCCGGGCGGCCGACGTGCTGCGTGGCGGCGAGCGGGTGGCCATGCTGGTCGGGCAGGGCGCGCTCGGCGCCGAGAACGAGGTACGCGAGGTCGCCCACCGGTTGGGCGCGGGCGTCGCCACCGCGCTGCTGGGCTTCCCCGTGGTCGACCACCGGGAGCCCTGGGTGACCGGCGCGATCGGGCTGCTCGGCACCCGCCCGAGCTGGCAGCTGATGCAGGGCTGCGACCGGCTGCTGATCGTCGGCAGCAACATGCCCTACTCGGAGTTCTACCCGCCGCCGGGGCAGGCCCGGGCGGTACAGGTCGACCGGGACGGCACCCAGCTGGGGCTGCGGTACCCGACCGAGGTGAACCTGACCGGCGACGCGGCGGCCACCCTCCGCGCGCTGCTGCGTGAGCTGGGGCCCGGCCCCGCGCCGACCGGCTGGCGGGAGACGATCTCCGCGGAGACCCGGGCGTGGCGCCAGACGCAGCGGGATCTCGCCGAGCAACCGGCCGACCCGGTCAACCCCCAGCTCCTCTTCGCCACCCTCAACGACCGACTCCCCGACGACGTGATGATCTCGGTGGACTGCGGCACGACGACGGCCTGGTACGCCCGGCACCTCCAGGTGCGCCCGGGCATGCTGGCCAGCCTCTCCGGCACCCTGCTGTCGATGGGCGGCGCGATGCCGTACGCGCTGGCGGCGAAGTTCGCCCACCCGGACCGCCCGCTGGTCGCGCTCATCGGCGACGGCGCCATGCAGATGAACGGCGTGAACGAACTCATCACCGTGGCCAAGTACTGGCGCAGCTGGTCCGATCCGCGGTTCGTGGTGCTGGTGCTGAACAACCGGGACCTCGCCTTCGTCAGCTGGGAACAGCGCTCCACCGAGGGCACGCCGATGTTCCCGGACAGCCAGGAACTGCCGGACATCGGCTACCACCGGTGGGCGGAGGTGCTCGGGCTCGGTGGCGAGCTGGTCGACGCGCCGGAGCAGATCCCCGGCGTCTGGGAGCGGGCGTTGAACGCCGACCGGCCGGTGGTCGTCAATGCTCTCGTCGACCCCGCCGAGCTGATGCTGCCCCCGCACTTCACGCTGGAGCAGGCCCGCAACACCGCCGGGGCGCTGCTGCGCGGTGACACCGACTGGGCCGGCATCATCCGCCGGGGTCTGCCCGCCACCCTCACCGCCTACCGCTCACGTCGCAGGTGAGCGACGGGCGGGCGGGGCCCAGCGGCGCCCGGCAGCGCCCGGAGCGAGGTCCGTCCTGACGCCCGGTACGCCGCGGGCGGAACCGGGCCACCGGCCGGTTCGCAGTTGGACGGAACCGGCCCTGGGTGCCGGCCACCGCCGCTAGCGTCGGGAGCATGCCCGCCCGTCCGTCCCGCTGGACGATGCCGCTCCGGGTACTGGAGGCGCCGTCGTACCTGCAGGCGTTCGTGCTGTCCGGGGTGGTCACCGTGCTGCTCGTCCGGGCCTTCCTCCAGGCGGCCGGTTACCCGCAGCTCGGCGGCGGTGGGCTGCACATCGCGCACGTCCTCTGGGGCGGCCTGCTGATGACCACCGGGCTGGGTGTCGCGCTGGTCTTCCTGGGCAGCGCGGCGCGCAATCTCGGCGCGGTCCTGGGCGGGATCGGCTTCGGGCTGTTCATCGACGAGGTCGGCAAGTTCGTCACCGCCGGCACCGACTACTTCTACGCCCCGGCCGCCGGCATGATCTACGGCGCGTTCGCCCTGCTCGTCGTGATCACCCAGGCGATCCGGGGCCGGATCCGGCTCACCGGTCCGGAGCGGACGGCGAACGCGATGTACGCGGTGGTCGGCGGGCTGCGCACCGGCCTCACCGACGACCGGCGGGCGGCCGCGGCCCGGCTGGTGCGCGGATGCGGCCCGGACGTCGAGGACGCGATCAACCGGCTGCTCGACACGGTGCCCCGGCGCGAGGCACCCGGCCCCCGGTTCTGGCAGCCGTGGCTGCGCCGGGCCCGCCGCGCCGTGGTCTGGGTCACCACGCACCGGTGGGTGGTGGCGCTGGTGGTGCTCTACCTGGTCGGCGAGCCGTTCGTCGTCGTGCTGGGCGTCCTGCTGGACACGGTCACCGGCCAGCTGCACGACCAGCGGGAGTGGCGAGCCGTGCTCGGGGTCTCGATCTCCGCGCTGTTCACCGCGGTGCTCAGCATCCGGGGGGCGTCGCTGCTGCCCCGCGACCGGGCGCGGGCCTTCCGGCTGTTCAAACTCGCCCTCTTGGTCGACCTGCTGTTCGGGCAGATCTTCAGCTTCACCGTCAACCAGTTCGGGGCGCTCACCGCGCTCGCCGTGGACCTCTTCCTGCTGGGCGTGGTGACCGCGGAACACCGACGGCTCTGCCGGGTGGGCCCGGAGCCCGACCGCTGAACTCCGCCACCCGACCGCCGTCGCCGCCTCGCCCGGGGATCACCCGACAGCGCGGTGCCGGTCGCCGAGCGGTCCGGTGCTCTCCCGGACCTCCAGCCGGAACGGCAGGTGCAGGTCGGCGGGAGGAGCCAGCGGCGCGCCCTCGATCAGCGCGACCAGTCGCTGGACGGCGAACCGGCCGATGTGTTCCTTGTCGGGGGCGATGGTGGTGAGGGTGGGCGTACTGAACCGGCCCTCCTCGATGTCGTCGATACCCGCCACCGCGATGTCCCCCGGGACCCGCCGGCCGGCCTCGCCGATGGCCCGGACGGCACCGATCGCGACGAGGTCGTTGTAACCGAAGACGGCGTCCGGGGGTGTGTCGAGGGCGAGCAGGCGGCGCATGGCCAGCAGGCCGTCCCGGCGGCCGAACTGTTCGGTGGCCACCACCAGCTCCGCGTCCACCGGCAGCCCGGCCGCCGCCAGCGCCTCCCGGTAGCCGCGCAGCCGCAGCTGGGCCGACTGCCGGTCCTGCCCGGCTCCGGCGCCGATGAAGGCGATCCGCCGCCGGCCGAGTGCGAGCAGGTGCTCGACCACCAGGCGGCTGGCGGCGACGTTGTCGATCGCGATGTGGTCGTGGGGCACGTCGTAGACCCCCTCGCCGATCAGCACGAGCGGGACGGTGCCGGTGCGGGCCAGCACGTCGTCGCGGGTGATCCGGACCGGGCTGAAGATCAGGCCGTCGATGATGTGCCGGCGGGAGCCGTCCAGCAGCAGCAGCTCCAGGTCGCGGTCCGCGCCGCTGCTCTCCATCACCAGCGTGTAGCCGAGGCCGGCCGCCTCCCGGATGGCGGCGTCGGCCAGTTCGGCGAAGTACGGGTTGTTCAGCTCCGGGATGGCCAGGGCGATGATGCCGGTACGGCCCCGACGCAGGTGGCGGGCGCTGAGGTTGGGGGTGTAGCCCAGCTCGTCGATCGCCTGCTGCACCCGGCGCCGGGTCTGTTCGCCGACCGGCCGGTAGCCGTTGACGACGTTGGAGACGGTGGCCAGGGAGACCCCGGCCCGCTGGGCGATGTCCTTCAGGCTGACGCCCACGTACCACCTGCCTCGGCCGAAGGAGTCACGGCCGTCACCGTAGCCGTCGTACCTTGCTGAGGTACGTCTGGGTGACCACCACGACCAGCAGGAACGCCCCGCTCACCACCGACTGGATCGACGAGGTGAGGTTGCCGATCTGGTTGATCACGTTCTGGATCACGCCGAGCAGCAGCACCCCGCACAGGGTCCCGCTGACACTGCCGGCGCCCCCGATGAGCAGCGTGCCCCCGATGACGACCGCGGCGATCGCGTCCAGCTCCATGCCGACGCCGAGGATGGTGACCCCCGAACCGAGTCGGGCGGCGTTGAGGATCCCGGCGAATCCGGCCAGCAGCGCGCTGAGCACGTAGGTCAGCGTCTTCACCCGGGCGACCGGCAGCCCCATCAGCGCGGCGGCCTCCTCGTTGCCGCCCAGGGCGAAGACGGCCTGGCCGTACCGGCTGCGTTGCAGCAGCACGGCGCCGGCGACGCAGAGCAGCGCCGCCACGTACACCGGCCACCCGACGCCGAACAGGGTGCCCCGGCCGACGTCGAGCAGAGCGGAGTCGCGGGGCACCAGGTACGTCCGGGCACCCTCGTCGGTCACGGCGAGCAGCAGGCCGCGGGCGCCCAGCAGGCTGGCCAGCGTGACGATGAACGGGGCGAGCCCGGCCCGCGCGATGACCAGTCCGTTGAGCAGGCCGATCGCGCCGCAGACGGCGAGCGGCAGCAGGACGGCCGCCGGCGCGCCCCACTGGCTGGCCCAGGCGGCGAGCACCCCACCGAGGGCGAAGACCGAGCCCACGGAGAGGTCGATCCCACCACCGATGATCACGAAGGTCATCCCGAGCGCCACGATGGCCAGCGTCGACGACTGGATGGCGATGCCGGCGAGGTTGCCGGCGGTGGCGA
Source organism: Micromonospora sp. 4G55 (assembly GCF_016803375.1). Classification (NCBI taxonomy): domain Bacteria; kingdom Bacillati; phylum Actinomycetota; class Actinomycetes; order Micromonosporales; family Micromonosporaceae; genus Micromonospora; species Micromonospora sp. 4G55. The sequence continues at coordinate 15,761 of NZ_JAEVHN010000035.1, read as the reverse complement.
ACGACTCGAACAGCAGCGCTGCGGCGGCGCTGCCGAGCAGCAGCACGGCCAGGGCGCCGTGCCGCTGCGCCAGCGCGGCGAGCCGCTCGGTCCCGGCGACCCGCGAGGTGGGTAGCTGGGGCGTGTCGGCCGTCGCGACGTGGGCCGTGGTGCCGGTGGTCATCGCGTCCTCCGTTGCTGGGCGACGTAGACGGCGATCAGGATGATGACGGCCTGCACCATCTGTGCCGTGGAGTCGGGCAGGTCGTGCTTGATCAGGGTGGCCCGGAGCAGTTGCATCAGCAGCGCGCCGGCGACCGTGCCGAGCACCCGGATCCGGCCGCCGGACAGCGGCGTACCGCCGACGACCACCGCGGTGATGGCGGACAGCTCGATCAGGTTGCCGATCGCCGACGGGTCGCTGGCGGTGAGCCGGGCGGTGGCGAGGACGCCGGCCAGCGCGGCGAAGATCCCGCTGAGCACGTAGGTCACCACGAGGACCCGGCGGACCGGCAGCCCGGCCAGCTGGGCGGCGGCCCGGTTGCCGCCGATGGCGACGAGCTGCCGGCCGTACGTGGTCCGGTGCACGGTGAATCCGATCAGGACGGCCAGCACGACGGCGACCCAGGCGACCACGGGCAGCCCGAGGAGTTCGTCGGTGCCGAGGGCGAGCAGGTCCGGGTTGCGGATCTGCTTGAGCTGGCCGTCGGCGATGACCAGGGCCAGTCCCCGCCCGGCGACCAGCAGGGCGAGCGTGGCGACGATCGGTTGCAGCCCGACCACCGCGACCAGGGTCCCGTTGAGCACGCCGGCCGCCGTCCCGGCCAGCAGGGCCATGGCGACCGCGGGCCACAGCCCGAAGCCGAGATAGAGCGGCAGCACGGCGGCGGCCAGGGCCATCACCGAACCGACCGACAGGTCGATGCCCTCGCTGCCGATCACCAGCGCGAGGCCGAGCGCCACGATCACCACCGGCGCCACCTGCACCAGCTGGGTGCGGAGGTTGGCCAGTTCCAGGAAGTTGTCGGTGAAGACGGCGTTGAACAGCAGCAGCGCCGCGACGGCGGCGTACACCCCGACGGCGCGGACCCGGCGGGTGAGCGCGGCCCGGTCGGGTGCGCGGCGCGCGGCGACGGCGGTTTCAGCGCTGCTCATCGGCGGCCTCCTCCGGCGCGGCCAGGGTGGCCAGGATGGCGGGTTCGGAGACGTCCGCGCCGGCCAGCTCGCCGACCACGGCACCGGCCCGCAGCACCACCACCCGGTCGGCGCCCTCGACGAGTTCCTCGAGGTCGGAGGAGATGAGGACGACGCCCAGGCCGTCGCGGGCCAGCTCGCCGACGAGCTTCTGCACCTCGGCCTTGGCCCCGACGTCGATGCCCCGGGTGGGCTCGTCGAGCAGCAGCAGTCGGGGGTTGAGGCACAGCCAGCGGGCCAGCAGCACCTTCTGCTGGTTGCCGCCGGAGAGTTCACCGACCCGCTGCTCGGGGCTGGCCGCCCGGATGCGCAGCCGGGTCATGAACGTCTCGACGATCCGGTCCTGTCGGGCCCGGGAGACCACCCCGGCGCGGGCGAGCCGGGGCATGGCGGCCAGCACGATGTTCTCGCGTACCGACAGCTCGGGAATGATGCCCTCGGCCTTGCGGTCCTCGGGAAGCAGGGCCACCCCGGCGCGCAGGGCGCGCTTCGGGGTGGGCCGGCGCAGCCGGCGCCCGGCGACGGTCACCGTGCCCGCGTCCAGCGGCAGCGCGCCGACGACCGCCTTGGCGGTCTCGGAGCGGCCGGAGCCGAGCAGCCCGCCGAGCCCGGTGACCTCGCCCGGCCGGACGGTGAAGGAGACGTCGTGCAGCAGGTGCCGCTTGCGCAGCCCCTCGACCCGCAGGACCGGTTCGCCGTCGCGGGCGGTGTGGTCGCCGGTGAAGCCGGTGACGCCGTCGCGGCGGACCTCGGCCAGGTCCCGGCCGAGCATGGCCGAGACGAGCCGGAGGCGGTCGAGGCCGGCCAGCGCTCCGGTGTGCACGACCCGGCCGTCGCGCAGCACGGTCACCCGGTCGCAGAGCTGGTAGAGCTCGTCGAGCCGGTGACTGACGTAGACCACCGCGATCCCCCGGGCGCTGAGCCGGCGGACCAGCCGGAACAGCGTCTGCACCTCGCGTGGCTCCAGTGAGGAGGTCGGCTCGTCCATGACGAGCACCTTCGCGTCGACGGCGACGGCGCGGGCCAGGGCGACCATCTGCTGCGCGCCCAGGCTCATCGACCGCAGCGGCCGGGTCACGTCGACGTCGACGCCGTAGCCGGCGAGCACCTCGGTGGCGTCCCGGTTCATCCGACCGACGTCGAGCAGGCCGAACCGGCGGGGCTCCCGGCCCAGGAAGAGGTTCCGGGCGATGCTCAGCAGCGGGATGAGGTTGACCTCCTGGTAGATGGTCGAGATGCCGGCGCGCTGGGCGTCCAGCGGCCGGCCGAAGGTGACCGGTGCCCCCCGGTAGCGGATCTCCCCGGAGTCGGCCTGGTACACGCCGGTGATCACCTTGATCAGGGTGGACTTGCCGGCGCCGTTCTCGCCGACCAGGGCGTGCACCTCACCGGGTGCGACGCTGAGGCTCACGGCGTCCAGGGCGCGGACACCGGGGAAGTGTTTGCTGACGTCGCGCACCTCGAGCACGGGTGCGGCGTCGGTGTCGGTCATGTCGGTGGCCCCTCTGCGACGGCGACGGAGCGGGTGCCGGCGGTCCGGCGCGCCACCCGGGCGCGCCGGACGCGGGCGGTACGTCAGTACGCGCCGGCCAGCGACTCCCTGGCGTTGGTCGAGTCGTACTCGCGGTCGGAGATGATGACGTTCTCACCGATCGCGGTGCCGGCGTAGAAGTCCTGCGCGGTCTTGAAGGCCAGCGGACCGAAGCGCGGGTTGGACTCGATGACGGCGTTGATCGTGCCGTCGACGATCGCCTGGACGGCGTTGCGGGTGCCGTCGATCGAGACGATCTTGACGTCCTTGCCGGGGCTCTTGCCGGCCGACCGCAGGGCGGTCACCGCGCCGAGGGCCATTTCGTCGTTCTCCGCGTAGACGGCGGTGATGTCGGGGTTGCTGGAGATGAGCTGCTCCATGACGGCCTGGCCCTTGTCGCGGGCGAACTCGCCGGTCTGCTGGGCGACGATCTGCAGTCCGGGCGCCTTCGCCTTCACCTGCTCGACGAAGCCGTTGGTCCGGTCGGTGGTGACGTTGTTGCCGGACGAACCGAGCAGGATGGCGACCTTGCCCGTGCCCCCGGTCGCCTTGATCATCGCGTCGGCCGCGCGGCGGCCCTGCTCGACGAAGTTGGAGCCGAGGAAGGCCAGGTAGTCCTTGCACGGCGCGGCGTTGATCTTCCGGTCGATGGTCAGCACCGGGACCTTCTTCGCCGCCGCGGCCTGCAACGCCGGCTCCAGCCCGTCGGAGTTCAGCGGCGCGACGATGAGGAACTGCGCGCCCTGGGCCAGCATGTCCTGGATGTCGCTGATCTGCTTGGACAGTTGCGACTGGGCGTTGGTGACCAGCAGCTTCTTCACGCCGATCTTCGCGGCCTCGTCGCGGATCGACTGCGTCTCGGCGATCCGGAACGGGTTCGCCTCCTTCTCGGACTGGGAGAAGCCGACGACCGCGTCGGCCAGGTCGAGCTTGGCGGCGCGGTACTGCTGCAGAGTGCAGCCGGCGCCGCCGGGCGTGCTGCTGGCCACGACCTGCTGGCCCTCGCTGCCGGCCGGGGCGGGCGTGTCCTCGCTCTCGCTCTTCGTGCAGCCGGCGAGCACTGCGGCGCCGGCGATCAGGGCGACGGTCGCGTTCGCCAGAACGCGGATCCTGATGGTCATCCGTTGCTCCTCGTACGCGGTGGGGTGGGGGTCGGACGGTGCCGACGGTGCGTATCGGTGCACGCGTGTGCCACCCGCGCGTCGGCCGTCCCCGTGCTGGTGGAGCGCTCTCAAGACATTGATGAACAGCCATTGACCGACCGTCCACGGTGGGCCTATAACGTTATACGTACGTTCACGGATGTCAATAAGATCCGTCAGCGCCGTCGATGGGTCACCGCGACATCCGCCCGCCCGGGCACCCGTCCGCCGTCCCCCCACCGAAGACGGAGACGCCATGAGACACCGCGTCCACCCCCGCCCGCCCTGGATCCGATCGCTGCTGGCCCTGACCACACTGGTCGGTGGTCTGCTGGTCGCGCCGCCGGCCGCGCAGGCGGTCCCCGCGAAGCCCGCGCCCCTGACCACGCCCTGGACCGCCCAGGCGCTGTCCGGCACGCCGCTGCCGGAGTACCCGCGCCCCCAGATGACCCGCCCCGACTGGCAGAACCTCAACGGCGAGTGGCAGCTGCGGCAGTCCGCGACCGACGACCCACCCCCGTTCGGCACCACCCTGCCCGAACGGATCAACGTGCCCTTCCCGGTGGAGTCGGCGCTGTCCGGCGTGCGCCGCTCCCCCGGCGACGACCGCAGCTGGCTGTACTACCGCCGCCTGTTCACCGTCCCGGCGGGCTGGGCCGGCCGGCAGGTGCAGCTGCATTTCGGCGCGGTCGACTGGCAGACCACCGTCTGGGTCAACGGCGTGCAGGTCGGCGGCCACACCGGAGGCTACGACGCCTTCACCTTCGACGTCACCGCCCGCCTCAACGGCGGCAGCAACGAACTCGTCGTCAAGGTCTTCGACCCCAGCGACAGCCGGCAGAACGGCACCCTGCCCGCGATCGGCAAGCAGACCCGGACGCCCGGCGGCATTTTCTACACCCCCAGTTCCGGCATCTGGCAGACCGTCTGGCTGGAGCCCACTCCCGCCGCGTCGATCAGCAGCGTCGACCTCTACCCCAGCCTCGCCGACAACCGGCTGCGGGTACGGGTCTTCACCCGTGGGAACGTCAGCGGACACAGCGTCCTGGCCGAGGCGCTCGACGGCACGACGGTCGTCGGCTCGGCCACCGGCGGCTTCACCGAGTTCTCGGTCCCGGTGCCGAACGCCCGCCGCTGGTCCCCCGACGACCCGTTCCTCTACCACCTGCGGGTCACCCTGCGCGGCAGCGGCGGCGCGACCGTCGACCGGACCACCCACTACTTCGGCATGCGGGAGATCACCACGGGCCTGGTCAACGGGGTGCTGCGGCCGAAGCTGAACGGCCAGTTCGTGTTCCAGGTCGGCACCCTGGACCAGGGCTACTGGCCCGACGGGATCTACACCGCGCCGACCGACGCGGCGCTCGCCTTCGACCTGCAGAAGCACAAGGACCTCGGCTTCAACATGGTCCGCAAGCACATCAAGGTCGAACCGCAGCGCTGGTTCTACCACGCCGACCGCCTCGGCCTGCTGGTCTGGCAGGACATCCCCTCGCTCACCGCGCAGGACATCAACCCGAACGACGCCCAACAGGCCCAGTTCGAGGCCGAGGCCCGCGAGATCGTCGACGAGCACCGCAGCTCACCGGCGGTGGTCGCGTACACGGTCTACAACGAGGGCTGGGGCGAGCGCGCGCTGGCCGACACCCGGCGGGTGGCTCAGGCGGTCAAGGACCGGGACCCGACCCGGCTGGTCAACCCGCACAGCGGGTACAACTGCTGCCAGTCCCTCGGCAACCCCGGCAACGGCGACATCGACGACTGGCACGTCTACGTCGGCCCGGACTCGCCGCAGCCGTCGAGCAGCCGGATCGCCGTGCTCGGGGAGTTCGGCGGGCTGGGGCTGCGTACCCCGGGGCACGAGTACAGCCCCAACGGCAACTTCCTGGCGTACGAGTGGCAGCCCGACTCGACGTCGTTGACCAACCGGTACGTCGGCCTGGTGCAGGGCAGCCGCAACCTGATGATCGGCCGGGGCCTGAGCGCGTCGGTCTACACCGAGATCACCGACGTGGAGGGCGAGCTCAACGGCTTCCTCACCTACGACCGCCAGGTCGTCAAGATGGACCAGGCCCGGGTACGGCAGGCGAACCAGGAGCTGATCGCCGCCTCCAAGGCGATCGGTAGCTCCACGCCGGTCGCCCTGCCGGTCGGCCAGCGCCGCTCGCTGCGGGTGACCACGCCGGGCTACACCGACCGCTACCTGCGGCACCGGGACAGCCTCGCCTACACCGAGGTGGTGACCGCCGCCAGCCCGGCGCTGCTCAAGGCCGACGCCACCTACACGATCCGGGCCGGACTCGCCGACCCGAACTGCTACTCGTTCGAATCGGTGAACTACCCCGGGCAGTACCTGCGCCACGCCAACTCCCGGGTACGCAACTCGCCGGACGACGGCACGGCCCTGATGCGGGCCGACGCCACCTGGTGCGCCCGTACCGGGCTGACCGGCAGCGGGGTGTCGTTGGAGTCGTACAACTTCCGGGGCTCGTACCTGCGCCACTACGACTCGGAGGTGTGGCTCAGCAACGGTGCGGGCGGAGCCGCCTACAACACCCCCACCCTGTGGGCGGCGGACAGCACCTGGACCGTCGCCGAGCCGTGGGCGCCCTGACCGGCGTACCGCAGCCCGCGCAACCCGATCCGCCGGCCGGTCGCCTGACCGCGGCCGGCCGGCGGCGCGACGCCGGCCTCGGCGTGGATGACAGGTTTATCGGTTGATGACGCCCATCCTTCTCCGACCTCAGGGCAGCCCGCTCCAGGGGTCCTCGCGGCGCCAGATCGTCGGCAGGTGCAGGGCGACGCCGTCGCGGTCGGCGAGGCGGCCGAGCACGCGCATGGTGGTGTCGAGGTCGTCACCGGCGTACGGCAACGCGCGCGGCGGCCGGTCCAGTGGGCGGAAGAAGTCGTCCCAGTGCGTGAGCACGACCCGCCGGGCACCGACGATCCGCACGGTCTGCGCCCAGTAGCTCGTGAGGTATCCCTCGTCCCGCACGCCGAGCTGACCGACCCCGAGGTACGCGACGTCGGCGCGATGCCCCTCCAGCGCCCCGGGAACGAAGCCCGCGCTGCCCTGCACCAGGGCGGTGCGACCGGTGTCGTGCCGGACCAGGAGCGACCACGCCTCACCGCACCGGTAGGTACGGGCCCGGACCGGCGGCACGACGGGCTCGGTGATGACCCCGGGGAAGCGGTCCGGAGGGCAGTGTTCCGACGCCACGAACGCGAGGGTGAACGCGCCCGACGTGACCTGCTCGCCGGGGGCCACGACGCGGATCCGGTCCGGCGGCAGGCCGTGGCCGCGTCCGACGTTGGCGGCCGACTCGCCACCGACGAGTGTGGCGTTGGTGCGCTCCGCGACGACGGCGGAGTCCAGGACATGGTCGAAGTGGGTGTGCACCGGCACGACGGCGTCCAGCCGGCGGTCGGCGAGCCCGGCTCGGGCCAGCGCGCCGGCGATCCGCTCCTGGTCGGGAGCGATCCTGGCGAACGCGACCCTGAGCAGCGAGGGCCGGGAGAGGAACCCGTCGGTCAGGATGGCGGATTCGCCGTCGTCCAGCAGCAGCGTGGACACGCCCAGGAAGACGGCCGCGAAGCTCCCGGCGGCCGGCGGCACGTCGAACCGGGCCGCGTAGCGGTCCAGGTCGGGACGGCCGAGCTTCAGGCGCATGGGCGGGATGCTAGCCCGCCGGGGTCACGGCAGACGCCCTTCGGTACGGCCGGCGCTCGTTCGCCGGCGCGGAGCGGGGGCGGCCCGGACCGGCTCAACGCGGCCTTCTCCTCGGCGGTCGAAGGCGAGGGACGACGTGGTCCCGCCGATCCGGCTCCGAACGGAGGCGGACCGGCGGGACGCGTCGCTTCCGGCAGGTTCACCGCGGCGCAGATTCCGCGGCGATCGCCGGTTCAGGGTGCCGATGCGGTCAGCGGGTACGCAGCGGGGCGAGCGCGGTGCTCCAGGCCACGACCTGGTCGAGCGTGGTGGTGAGCGCGTCCTGCTGGAACTGGGTCGGCTTGAAGACGCTGAAGTTCTCGAAGTCGGTGAAGAGCGACAGCGCCACCTGCGCGCGCACGTCGGCCATCTGGAGCTCGCCGGCGATCAGACGGAGGTGCTCCACGGCCCGGGTACCGCCGGCGGAGCCGTAGCTGACGAAGCCGACGGCCTTGTTGTTCCACTCGGCGTAGAGGAAGTCGATGGCGTTCTTGAGGGCACCCGAGGTGGAGTGGTTGTACTCGGGAGTGACCATCACGAACCCGTCGAACGACGCGATGGTGTTGGCCCAGCGGATCGTGTGCGGCTGGGTGTACTGGCCCATCGCCGGCGGGTACGCCTCGTCGAGGTGCGGCAGCTGGTGGTCGAGCAGGTCGACGAGCTCGAACTCCGCGTCGGAGCGCTGCTTGGCGACCTCGAGGACCCAGCGGGCGACGGCTTCTCCGTTACGCCCCGGGCGGGTGCTACCGAGGATGATTCCGATCCTGGTCATGGCTGGTGCCTTTCAGAAGTCCTTACCTGGCTCGGTGAAGGCTAGCCACTGCTTGCTTGGTCAAGCAATTAACTGGCCCGTGCCAACCATCACAACACCGGCGGCGATTGTTTGGTCAAGCAACTAGAATGGGCGGCATGTCCGGTAGCTCCGCCACACCTCTGCGACCTCTCAACCCCGATGAGGAGGCGCTGGTCCGCGCCCTGGGCCAGCTGATCTACGTCCTGCCCCGGGCGATCGACGCCGACATGGTCGGCGCACACCAGCTGCCCTTCACCGAGTACAACGCCCTGCGGGTCCTCTCCGAGGCGCCGGACCGGCGATTGCGGATGAACGAACTCGCCGCCGCCTGCCAACTCTCCCTGAGCGGGATGAGCCGCACGATCAGCCGCCTGGAGACCCAGGGCCTGGTCGAGCGGGTCCGGAGCGGGGAGGACGCGCGGGGCTGGAACGCCGTCCTCACCGATGCCGGCTTCGCCCGCCTGGAGCAGTCCTGGCCGAGCCACCTGGCCGCCGTGCGGCGGCGGTTCCTGAACCACTTCGAGGGCTTCGATCTCGCCCGGTTGGCCGACGCGTTCCAGCGGGTCGGCACGGCCGACTGAGCCGCCTCGACGTCGCGATCCCCCGGACCGAGGTGGCACACCGAGCCGCCACCGGCTCACCCCCGGTCTCTCGACCGGGTCGAGCCGCATCCGGAGAATGGTCGATACTTCGGGTGGCAGACACAACACCGCGCCGTCATGGGGTATCAAGGACCAGTGGCAGCCGAGCAGGGCCCCGTGGCCATCTCCGATCTGGTCGGCGCCGAACGCCGGGCGGTGGCGGAAGAACTCTGGCAGAAGTGGCGGTTCGAGGGCCGCGGCGCCGCCCTGCTCTTCGGATTCGCCGGTGTCGGCAAGTCGGACCAGGTCGTCCGACCACTGAGGAACTGGGCGGCGAGCCAGTCCATTCCGACGGCCTGGGTCGACGTGCCCGTGGGGACAGCGGACGTGGCGACAACCATCGGCGGCCGCATCCTGGAGGAGCTGAAGGACGGGGGTCACCCGGGGGTGGCCGCCACGGTGTCGGCCGACGCCACCCTCGCCGACATCCTCCGCTTACTGCTGGCGGCGGGCGCGCTCATCGTCATCGACGAGTTCCAGCGGCTGCTCGACCCGCAGGGCAAGCCGTCGGCGTCCCTGGCGCGAATGCTGGAGCAGCTCGCCCGGCGCCCGACGGACCGAGGCTGCCTGCTGCTGGTGTCGAACCGGCACCTCGACTGGACCTGGACCGAGCATTTCCACGTCACCGAACTGCTGCCGCCCGACGACGCCGACGCCATCACGATCGTCCTCGACCACCTCGGCGCGCAGCAGGCCGACGCCCAATTCCCGCACCACCGGCGGCCGGAGGTCGTACGCCGCCTCGGACGGAACCCGAGAGTGCTGCGGCTGCTCGGCTACCTGCTCAAGTCACACCTGTTGGAAGGGCTGTTGCCACCGAGCGGGAGTGCTCCCGAGGAACCCTTCGACTCGAAGCTCGTCGAGGAGATCGAGCGGACGCTGCTGGCCAAGGCCGCCGAGGGCCTGCCGGAGTCCACCCGCGCCTTCCTGCGCGACATGTCGGTGATCCGCGACTGGGCCGACTGGGACCTCATCGAGGCGATGGGCGGCGGCCGGGGTGAGGTCCGGGAGCTGGTGCGCGGCGCCCAGGAGCGGTACCTCCTGCAGGCCCGCACCCAGACCGACCGGCCGGGAGCCGGTCCCGCCGGGCGATACCAGGTGCATCCGCTGCTCCGCGAGGCGGACGGCGTCCAGCTGCGCCGGGACACGGCCGCCTGGCGGGCCGCGCACGCCCGCGCCGGCGACTGGTACGCCCGGAAGCTGCAGGCCGCGGGACGGACCGCGATCCACGACCGGACCCTCCTGCTCGGCCTGGACGGCGCCGCGTACCACTACGCCGCGGCCGACGCGGAAGACGCCCTGCTGACGGCGATCGAGCCGGCCAGGCGCTACATCGGTCAGCGCTACGGGTGGATGTCGGTACGGGTGAACACCGCCGGGGAGCGGGACGCCCGCATCGCGCTGCTGGAGCTGTACAACAGCCGGTGGGGCACCCCGGGCACCCACTACCACCTGGCCATGCTCCTGCGCGATCGAGGCCGCCCGGAGGACCTGTCCCGAGCGATGCCGCAGGCGGAGTCCGCCACCCTGGATCAGGATCACGCCGACCCCTGGGTGTTGTGGGCCAAGCTCGTCTGGGCGGTGGACGGCGCCGAGGCGGCGATCGCGGTGGCCCGCGAGGCCACCGCCCATGTCGCACCGGCCAAGAGCCTCTTCTCGGTGTACCAGCAACTCGGCGGTTACCTCAACGAACGGCGGCGTACCGCAGAAGCCATCGCGGCGCTGCGCCAAGGTGTGGACCGCGCCCGGGGCAACACCGAGCGACTGGCCGCGCTGGCCGCCCAGTACGCGGCCGGCGCGCCCACCGACGACCTGCTCGAAGGGGTGGTCGCCTGGTTGCGGGAGAGACCGGAACTCGAGGTCCAGTACCGGTTGGCGCAGGTGTACCTGCTGGAACGCGGGCAGCGCTGGCACGAGGCGCTCGCGGTTCTCGCCGACGGCCGGCGGCTGAGCCCGAGATACATCAACTTCTCGGTGCACGAGGCGCTGTGCCACCTCGCGCTGGGCGACGCCGTGCGGGCGCAGGAGGCCGTCGACAACTACCCCGCCCAGAAGGGCTTCTCCACGTCCTCGGCCTCCACCTGGTGCGCGGCCTTCGTCGCCCTCGAACTCGGCCGGACCTCGGACGCCTCGGAACTGGTCCGGACCTATCTCGGCAGCGACGTCGCCGGCTCGACCCCGGACGAGATCCGCGCGCTGTTGCTGCACAGTTGGGACACCAGCGTCGGCCGCTTGGACTTCACCTCCCCGCCCTCGTTGGTGTTTCCGATCCTGCCGCCCGCCCTCAGCGGCCTGTCGACCATCGCCATCAGGCCGCAGTACGGCGACCCCGTCCTGCCGCGGAGGCAGCCGGACGGTGCCGCCGCGACCCGCGACGGCCGGCCGCAGGTCCTCGCCCTGGCCACCGAGTGGTCCTCGTCGCTCGGCGGCCTGAGCACCTTCAACCGGCAGCTGTGCGGCTCGCTGACCGCTCACGCGCGGGTGACGTGCGTGGTGTTGCGGGCCACCGACGAGGAACGCCGGGACGCCACCGCGGCGGGCGTCACGCTGATCGAGGCGCCGGAGGCGCCCGGAGCCTCGGACGTCGACCGGCTGTCCCGCCGGCCGCCGCTTCCCGAGGGCACGGTTCCCGACGTGATCATCGGACACGGCCGGTGGACCGGCCCGGCCGCCCACCACCTGGGCGACGACTTCCCGCACGCCAAGCGCCTGCACTTCCTGCACGTCATTCCCGACGACATCGAGCGCCACAAGGCGGACCGCGGCGTGGACGCGGGGGTGCTCGCCGAGGAACGGCAGGAGGTCGAGCTGGCGCTCAGCGCCGAGGCCGACCACGCCGTCGCGGTGGGGCCGCGGATGTACTACTGGTTCCTGCGGGACCTGGAGGCTCGCGGCGTCGACCCGGCGCGGTTGATCCGCTTCGATCCCGGCTTCGACCTCGGCGTCGGATCCCCCCGCCAGCCACCACAGGGCCGGCCCTGGACGGTGCTCCTCGTCGGCCGGACGGAGGACGACCGCCTCAAGGGGCTCGACCTGGCGGCGCGCGCCTTCAACCTGGCGCGCCGCCGGCGCGGTGCCGGCACTCCCCGGGTCGAACTCCTCGTCCGCGGCGCCCCTCCGGAGACGTGCTCCACCCTCGAGGACCAGATGAAGGGCTGGGCCGCGGACGCCTCGCTGCCGGTGCGAGTGCGCCCGTACTCGACCAGGGCGGAGCGGCTGGCCGCCGACCTTCGCGCGGCCAGCCTGCTCCTCATGCCCTCCCGGGCCGAGGGCTTCGGCCTCGTGGCGGTGGAGGCCATCCTCGCCGGCACGCCGGTGCTGGTGAGCAGCGAGAGCGGTCTGGGAGAGCTGCTGGAGGAGCGGCTCGGGCCGGAGGAGGCGGCCCGGATCGTGGTACCGACGACGGGTGACGACGAGCGCGACGTCGAGAGCTGGAGCAACGCCATCGACGGCGCGCTGCGCAACCGGGAGGCGGAGTTCCCCGGGATCGCCGACCTTCGCGCCCGGCTGGCCCGGGAACTGACCTGGTCCACGGCGACCGCCACCCTGCTGGACCGCGTCCTGAACACCGCGGACACCAGGCCGCCGGCGCCCCGGTCACCCGAGGAGTCGCCGTACGAACGGCCGGCGGCACCGCGAGCCTGACCACGAGCGCAGTGTCGCCGGTTTCTGGAATCAGTAAGGATCGTGTTCGGGCGGCGTCGCCCACCTCATGAGCGGCCGGGCATGGTCGCGGCCGGATCGGGAATCGCAGGGCCGCCAGCAGGACCGACGGAGGAGACGCGCCATGACGGACCCCTCGCTCACCGGGTCGAACAGTGCCCGGCCACAGTCCTCGCCGCAGGAGCGGGACGTCGGGCCGGCCGGCGGCGGGTTCGCCGTCGTGGAGATGTTCACCTCCCAGGGCTGCAACAGCTGCCCGCCGGCGGAGGAACTGCTGACCGAGATCGAACGCGAGGCCCGGACGGAGGGACAGCCCGTCTACGCCATCGGCTTCCACGTCGACTACTGGGACGACCTGGGCTGGCCGACCCGTTCGCCGACGCGGCGTACACCGCGCGGCAGCGGGCGTACGCGCACGCATTCGGCTCCGGGGGGTTGTACACGCCGCAGATGATCGTGAACGGCACCGTCGAGTTCGTCGGCTCCGACCGTCGACGGGCGGCGACCGCGATCGCCGCCGCCCTCACGGAGGCAATCACCACGCCGCTCGCGCTCTCCCTCGAGGACACCACCGGGGGCGACGGGCACCGGGTGGTGGTGGACTACCAGACCGAACGGCCGCCGCCGCGGGCGGTGTTGAACGTGGCGGTCGTGGAACGCGGCCTGGAGAACGACGTCCCCCGGGGCGAGAACGCCGGGCGGACGCTGCGGCAGGACAACGTGGTGCGCGCCTTCACGTCGGTGGGCCTGGACGCCGCGAGCGGGCGGGTCGAACTGGCGATGCCGCCGGACCTCGACCCCGGACATGCCTCGGTGGTCGGCTATGTCCAGCACCACGGCAACAAGGCGATCGTCGGCGCGATGGCCGTCGAGCTCGCGATCGAGCAGGGCGCCTAGCCCCCCCCCCCCACCACCCAGGGTCATCGGGCGGCCGGGGCCTTGTTGGCCTTGCGCAGCCCGAGCAGGGCGACCAGGGCGAGCACGATGACGGCGATGGCGTACTCCTTGGCCGTCCGGAGCAGACCGCCGTGGACCACGAGGAAGCCGGCGATGACGGTGGGCAGGCCGAAACCGACGTAGCAGATGATGTAGAGCAGAGAGAGCACGCTGGCGCGTTCGTGGGCCTCGACCAGCGGCACGATCGTCTTGAGGCTGCCCTGGAATCCGGCACCGAAGCCGACGCCCCCGAACGCGAGCCCGACGAAGAATCCGGCGATGGACTCGGTGGTGACCGACACCAGCGTGATGATCATGCCCAGGATGAGTGCGGTGATTCCGGTGAGCATCACCTTCCGCGCGGCGGCGTTGCGCAGCAGCAGGATGGCGGCGGTCCCGAAGAGGGAGAAGACGAAAACGACCAGACCGCCGGCCACGATCGAGCTCTCCATGAGGGCGCGGGTGAGCGCCGGACCGAGCGCGCCGAAGAAGCCGGCCAGCGCCCAGACGGAGAAGACCACCGGAGCGACGACGAGGACCGGCGCGCGTACGGCGCGCGGCAGCCTGATCTCCGGGCGCAGGCTCTGCAGGGCTCCGCTCATCGGCGTGACCGTCTCCCGCATCAGCACCACCCCGATGCCCTGGATCAGCAGGACGACGAGCAGGACGACGTACACCAGTCGGGTCGGCGCGGGGAAGAACTGGATGAGCAGCGCCGACAGCAGGGCACCGGTACCGGTCCCGACGCCGGGGGCGATCGAGTTCGCGAGCGTGCCACGTGCGGGGTTGATGTCGAGCATGGCGGCGCCGACGGCGCGGTGGCGACGCCGGCCGCGAGCCCCTGCACGACGCGGGCGGCCACCAGCGTGGGTACGCCCCCGGCGAAGACGAAGACGACCAACGCGATCATCTGGATCGCGATCGCGACCAGCAGGACCGGCCGCCGCCCGACATGGTCGGAGAGCTTGCCGAAGGTGAGCAGGGACGCCAGCACCGCGAGGGCGTAGACGGCGAACACCACGGTGGTCGTGATCGGCGAGAAGTGCCAGCGCTCCTGATAGATCCCGTAGAGGGGGGTCGGGGCCGCCGACGCGGCCAGGAACGACACCAGGATCGAGGCGAGCAGAAACAGGGCGACACCCGGCGAGATCCGCCCCTGTCCGGCGTTCTTCATCAAAGTGCTCCTCAGGTGAGCTGCGAGCGGCGGTCCGGCGCGGTCGATCCGGACGCTCCGCTGAAGGCCGCAGCGGAGTACCCCTTGCGCCGCGTCGCACGCGACGTGAATGACGCCTCTCTTCACCTTCGGCCCAGGCATGCGGAACATCCGGCGGTGGTGGACCACTGCTCGACCTGACGGGCGACCTTCCGGTCCCGGTGGCGGAGCCGGCCGTCCGGTCGGCCCGTCCGGGGCAGCCGGACGATCGAGGCCCCGCCGGTAACCGCCGTGGACCCCCGGTGGCGCCGCGGCCGGGGCGCTGACCGCATTGCGGCCCATGGATGTCACGGCCGCCGGAAAATAGACGAACGTGCACCGGCCTCGACCGAACGCATCGACGGCCGGCACGATCCGGGGATCTCCGCCGAAGATCATCAGTGCCATGATGTGGAACAGCTTCCGCTGTCCAGAGATCTACACCTGTCACATGAATGACTGTTCACGGAGGCCGGCGCGGGTAGCTTCCGACCTGCGGGATCAACCCGCCGGCCGGTCGTGTCACCGCATACCGGCGCCGCACCCGCGACCCCACTCGACCAGGCCGAGCCGACACCACGTCAATCGGCCGTCATCGACGGGTTCGGGCTTGTCGACCACGAGCTACCGCTGGCACCGACCGGCGCGTCCGACGGCGCGTCTCCGGTCGGTGTCGGCGTACAGGAGGCATCCGCGATGACCGACGTCCTGAGGTCCCGGCAGGCGACGCCGGTGGCGTCACTCCGGGTCGACCCCGCAGGCGTCGGCCCGGTCGCGGCCTCGTACGCGCAACGCCAGATGTGGCAGCTGAGCCGCCTCGATCCCGAGTCGGCCATGTACCTGGTGCCGCTGGCGTACCGGCTGCGCGGGCCGCTGGACGTGGCGGCGCTGTCGGCGGCACTCGACGCACTGGTGGCCCGGCACGCGGCCCTGCGCACCACCCTCACGCCGGCGCCGGACGCCGGGCCGCCCGGCGGGGCC
>NZ_JAEVHN010000034.1:0-22927 GCF_016803375.1 Micromonospora sp. 4G55 | reverse complement strand
CGCAGCGCGACGCCCTGCTCGCCGCGCTCGCGCAGCGCCTGCCCGACTGGCGGGTCACCGCGCCGCACGGCGGGGGTCACCCTCTGGGCCGAGCTGGACGGGCCGATCTCCAGCGCGCTGGCCCGGGCCGCCGAGGAGGTCGGCGTACGCCTGGCGCCCGGCCCCCCGGTTCGGCCTGGACGGGACGCTGGAACGCTTCCTGCGGCTGCCCTTCACCCTGCCCGCCGCCGACCTGGTCGAGGCGGTGGGCCGGCTCGCCGCGGTCCGCTACGACCTGGACCGGGCCGGGCGTCCGCAGTGGCGCGAGGCGACGGTCATCGCCTGAGCCCGGCGCGGTGGGCCCACCGGGGACGCCACGCCGCGGTCCCGGCTGCCAGACTGTGCGCCGTGACGAACGGCGGTACGACGCGGCGCGGGCCGCGGATGCGGGCCGTGACCGAGGGCGCCTCGGTCACCCCGCTGGAGCTCTTCTTCGACCTGGTCTTCGTCTACGCGCTCACCCAGGTGACCGCGCTGATGGCGGGGGACCTGACCTGGTGGGGCATGCTGCACGGGCTGCTCCTGCTGGCCCTGCTCTGGTGGTGCTGGTGCTGTTACGCCTGGCTGGGCAACACGGTGCGCGCCGACGAGGGGGTGGTCCGGGTGGCGCTGTTCGCGGTGATGGGCACCATGTTCGTCGTCGCGGTGACCATTCCCGAGGCGTTCACCGACCTGCCCGGCGGGCTCTCCGGGCCAGCCGTCTTCGCGGCCGGCTACCTGGTGGTCCGGGTGCTGCACCTGGTGATCTACTGGCACGCCGCCCGGGCCCGGGACGACGCCGCGCTGCGCCGGCAACTGCTGCGGGCGGCCCTGCCGATGCTGGGCGGGGCGACCCTGCTGTTCACCGCCGCCCTGCTGCCCCAGCAGCTCGCCGACTCCCCGCACCAGGAGGACGTCATCCGGACGCTGCTCTGGGTGCTCGCCCTCGCCGTCGACTACGGCGGCATCATGGCCATCGGCGCGCGCGGCTGGCAGGTCTACTCGGCCGCCCACTGGACCGAGCGGCACGGGCTGATCATCATCGTCGCGCTCGGCGAGTCGCTGGTGGCGATCGGGGTCGGGGTGACCGCGCTGCCGATCTCCTGGCCCATCATCGTCGCCTCGTTCCTCGGCATCGCGGTGGCCGCCGCGCTCTGGTGGGCGTACTTCGACGTGGTGTCGATCGCCGCCGAGCGGGTGCTGGCCCGGGCCGAGGGCGCCGAGCGGGCGGCGCTGGCCCGCGACTCCTACACGTACCTGCACCTGCCGATGGTGGCCGGCATCATCCTGCTCGCCCTCGGCTTCAAGAAGGTGCTGTCGTACGTGGGCGACGGCACCGAGCACGCGCTGACCGACCCGCTGCACGGCATCGGCCTGTACGCCCTCTACGGCGGGGTGATCCTCTACCTCCTCGGCCACGTGGGCTTCCGGCTGCGCAACATGCGTTCGGTCAACCGACCGCGGGCGGTGACCGCCGTGCTGCTGGTGCTGCTGGTTCCGGTCGCCGACCACCTGCCGGCGCTGGCCGCCCTCGGGCTGCTCGCCGTGGTCTGCGTCGGGATGATCGCGGTCGAGGTGGTGCTCTTCGGCGACGCCCGGCGCAAGCTGCGCGACGCCTTCCTCGACGAGCACGGGTCCGCTCCGGCGTCCGAGCACTAGACCGGCCGCCCGCCGCCCGGGTGGGGTTGCGCCGATCCACCTCGGCCGCGCTGGGCCGCTGGGACACTGCGGGGGTGGGGGCAGCGGACCGGCGGCCGGATGCGGCGGGCGGAGGCCAACGGTGGTCGCGCGGGGTCCGCCCCGGCGCGCCCGGGTCCCGGACCACCCGGCTGGAGCTGTACTACGACGTCGTCTTCGTGTTCGCCTTCCTCACCGTCACCACGGTGACGTCGAGTCGGCCGACCGGGCCCAACCTGATCGGCTGCCTGCTGGTGCTGTCGCTGCTCTGGTGGTGCTGGACCGGGTTCGCCGCCGTCGGCAACGCGGTCCGCACCGACCAGGGCGTGCTGCCGCTGATCGGCTTCGTCACCCTGGCCGCCACCTTCCTGCTCGCGCTGAGCATGCCCACGGCCTTCGTGGACCGGCCGGGCGGGCTGAACGGCCCGCTCGTCTTCGCCGGTTGCTACTTCCTGGTCCGGATGTCGCAGCTGTCGGTCCTCGGCTGGGTGGAGTGGCCCGACCCGGCCCGCCGTCGGCGGTGGCTGCTGCTGGCCACCCCGCCGGTGATCGCGACCGCGCTGCTGGTCATCGCCGCCCTGGTGCCGCACCGGGTCGCCGACGGCGCCGCCGAGGGGTGGATCCGGCTGTTCCTGTGGTCGTCGGCCCTCCTGGTCGAGTACGGGGCGGGGGTGCTGCTGGGCGGCGGGTACTGGGCGGTGCTGTCGGCCGGGCACTGGGCGGAACGGCACGCGTTGATCGTGCTGGTCGCGCTCGGCGAGTCGGTCATCGCGCTGGGCTTCGGCCCGCGGTTCTTCACCGAGCTGCCGCTGAGCTGGCCGGTGATGGCGGCCGCCGTGCTCGGCATCGCGGTCGTCTCGGCGCTGTGGTGGGCCTACTTCGACACCCTCGCCCTGGCGATGGAGCAGGCGCTGCACGGCACCCGGGAACCCGCCGGGCGGGCGCGCCTCGCCCGGGACGCCTACACCTACCTGCACCTGCCGTTGATCGCCGGGATCATCTTCGTCGCCCTGGGGCTCAAGGACCTGCTGGCCGAGGGGGCGGACCCGAGCACGCCGCCCTGGGGGGGAGCCGCTGGGCGGCTTCTGGGTGCTGGTGCTGCACGGCGGGGTGGCCGTCTACCTGCTCGGCCTGGCCGGGCTGGGGTGGCGGGCGTGGGGCGAGGTGCGGTGGGTGCCGCTGGCGACGGTGGTGCTGCTCGCGGCCCTCGGGCCGCTGTCCAGCCGGGTGCCGGAACTGGGCGCGCTGGGGCTGCTGGCGCTCGTCTGCGTCGCCTCCACCGGAGCGCAGACGATGGTCGACGGCCCGCGCCGGCGCCGGACCCGGCAGGTGGCGCTGGCGGAGCAGGAGGCGTCGGAGGCCGAGCAGAGCAGGTGGCGGGGCGAGCACCTGTGAGCGGACGCCCGGGGTGGCCGTGCCCGGCGAGGAACCGGCCACGGCCACCCGGGGCGGTCAGAGCTCGGCCAGCGTGCCGGCGTACATCTTGTCGATCTCGGTGGCGAAGTTGGTCTCCACGCCGCGTCGCTTGATCTTGAGAGACGGGGTGATCTCGCCGTGCTCGATGGTCAGGTCGCGCGGCAGGATGGTCACCTTCTTGATCGTCTCCCACCGGTTGAGCTTCGCGTTGAGCTGCGCGACGTACTCCTCGACCATGGCCTTCGCCTCGGGGGAGGCCACGACCTCGGCGTAGTCCCGGCCCTCCAGCGGGCCGCCGGCCGTCCAGCCCTTGATCGCGTCCGGGTCCAGGGTGACCAGCATCGTGCAGTAGTTGCGGGCCTGGCCGATCACGATCGCCTGCGAGGTGTACGGGCAGATCGCCTTGAACATGCCCTCGATGTGCGACGGGGCGATGTACTTGCCGCCGGAGGTCTTGACCAGGTCCTTCTTGCGGTCGGTGATCCGCAGGTAGCCGTCGTCGTCGAGGCTGCCGATGTCGCCGGTGCGGAAGAAGCCGTCCTCGGTGAACGCGGCCTTCGTCTCCTCGGGCAGGTTGTGGTAGCCGCGCATCACCGGCGTGCCCTTGACCAGGATCTCGCCGTCGGTGTCGATCCGGCACTCCAGATCGCCCATCGCCCGGCCGACGGTGCCGATGCGCAGCCCCTCCGGCGGGTTGACGAAGTTGCCGGCGCTGGTCTCGGTCAGGCCGTACCCCTCGGAGATGGGCAGGTTCGCGGCGGCGAAGAAGGTGGCGATCTCCTTGCTCAGCGGGGCCGCGCCGGAGACCAGCACCCGCATCCGGCCGCCGAGGCGGGCCTGGAGCTTGCTGAAGACCAGCTTCTCGGCCAGCGCGTACTTCAGCTTCAGCCCGGCCGGGACCGGCTGGCCGGCCTGCTCCAGCGCGACCTTCTCCTTGCCGACGCGGACGCCCCAGGCGAAGATCTTCGCCTTCGCGCCGCCGGCGCTCTGGGCCGTGGTGACCGCTTTGTTGTAGACCTTCTCGAAGACCCGGGGCGCGCCGCACATCAGCGTCGGCCGGACCACGCTGAGCAGGTCGACCAGCTTGTCGATCCGCCCGTCCACGTACGTCGGCAGGCCGACGTGGGTGGCGCCGCAGAGCAGCGTCTTGCCGAACGAGTGCGACAGCGGAAGCCAGAGGTACTGCAGGTCGTCGTCGCGCAGCAGCCCCATCTCGGCCTGCGCCACGCCCTCCCAGCACCAGCCGCCGTGCAGCAGTTCGACGCCCTTGGGCCGGCCGGTGGTGCCCGAGGTGTAGATCAGGGTGGCCAGGTGCTCCGGGCCGATCGGGGCCACAAGGCGCTCGATCAGGTCCGGCTCGGCCGCCAGCCGCGCCGCGCCCTGCTCCTCCAGTTGCGCGAGGGTGAGCTGGGGTACGGCCGCGGCCGGGTCGACGGCGCGTCGAAGAGCACCACGTGGGTGAGCGCGGGAAGCTCCGCCCCGGCGATCTTGGCAGCCTGGGCCGGGTTCTCGGCGAAGAGCACCCGGGAGCCGGAGTCGGCGATGATGTAGACCGCGTCCTCGGGCTCGGTGGTGGGGTAGACCGTGGTGGTCGCGCCGCCGGCGCACATGATGCCGAAGTCGGCGATCACCCAGTCCAGCCGGGTGTTGGCCAGGATCGCCACCGGATCCTCCTGGCCGACGCCGAGTGCGTGCAGGCCGGCGGCGACCGCCTTGGCCCGCTGTCCGACCTGCTCCCACGTCAGCCAGAGGGGTCCGGAGTCGTCCGGGCCCGGGTGGGCGAACGCGTGCCGGTCGGGGGTGGCGGCCACGCGCTTGAGGAACATGTCGGGGATGGAACGGTACGGTACATCGAGAGCCATCGCTGTAGCCGCCTTCAGGGGTGGATGGACGTGACGGGGGTCACGCCGGTCTGCGGTTACCGAAGAGTATTGCCACCTCGGTGCCCCTGCAAGCGTTGTCCCGCCAGTAGCCAGGCGTAGTCGCAACCGCTGCGGTTGCTGATCTTCTCGACCACGTCCAAGAGGTTGCGCGGCGCCACGTTGTCGCGCTCCCAGGTGCGCCAGGACTCGGCGGGCACGCCGCACTGCGTGGCCGCCTCCTTGACGTTGCCCCAGCCCATGCGCTGGCGCACGAGCGCGAGGCGCGCGCCGAAGCTGCTGTCGTCTGCGGTCCATCCAGTCGCGGTCTGGATGTGACCCCCCTCTACGGCTGTCATGTCCACAGAATACGGCGCTCTCCACATAGTGCAAGACATGCCACACCCCTATTCGCAAACCACGTACACCTGTGCTTGACACAGGTCTACGTGACGCGCATGATGCTGTGCATGACACAGGAAAGCCCGACACTCACGCCGCAGCAGGCAGCCGAGCGGCTAAAGGCCGCCGGTGTGCCGTCCAGCGGCGAAACGGTGCGGCGCTGGGTCAAAGCTGGCCGACTGCGCGGGGCGATCGTCCTGCCGTCCGGCCGTATCCGCATCCCCGCCGCCGTCATCGACGGCATCACCGGAGCAGGTGCCGATGGCCGCATGGGCCTTCCCGTGGACGAAGCCGAAACAGTCGCCGCCCCGACCGGGTCAGCCGCCGAAGCCGAAGCCCCCCAAGACCAAGCCGCCCAAGAAGGGCGCGCGCTGACCCCGTCGCACCACCGCTAGGAGGCACCCGTCATGACCACCGCCGCCATCTCCGACCACCTCCGCAACTCCGAGCTGGGCACCCTGGCCCGCGCGCTGGAGTCGCAGCGCACCCGCTCCGTCGACCTCGTGGTGCCGGCCCGGCAGCTGCGCGTCGACCAGGGGCACTTCGTCATCGAGGGCACCGAGCCGCAGATCAGCGAGGACGGCGTCACCACCGCCGACGGGCTGTACACCCCGACGCCGGTCGGTGACGAGGGCGTGGCCGCGAAGCTCGACATCCCCGTGCGCTACCTGCGCCGCATGCGCTGCGAGCACGTCGAGCTGTACGACGCCAACGTCAACGGCTGGCTGGCCCGCTCCGACAAGTCGTACCTGCTGCGGATGCTCCGCAGCGACGACGAGACGCGCAACATCGTCGAGGGCACGGCGGGCGTCATGCGCGCGTTCCTCAGCGACAGCTACCGGGTGATCGACAACTTCGATGTGCTCCTGGCCGCGCTCGCCGGCCTTCAGCAGGCCGGCGTCGCCACCCCGAAGATCAGCGCTGACCTCACCGACCGGCGGATGGTCGTGCGCGTCCAGTCCACCGACGTCGCCGCCCGCGCCCCGAAGCTGCTGTCGGACTACCGGTCGCCGTTCACCGGTCTGACCGGCGCGGACAACCCCATCGTGTGGGCCGGTTTCGAGATCGCCAACAGCGAGACGGGCGGCGGCGCGTTCACGATCACCCCGCGCCTCGTGGTCGAGATCTGCACCAACGGCATGAAGATGACCCGCGACGCGATGCGCGAGGTGCACCTCGGCGGACGGATGGACGAGGGCGTCGTGCGGTGGAGCGAGACGACGCGCGGAAGAACCTGGAGCTGGTCACCAGCCAGACCGCCGACGCCGTGGCGACGTTCATGGACCCGGCGTACGTCGAGGCGAAGGTGACCGAGCTGGAGCGGACCGCCGGCGCCAAGGTCAGCGACCCCCAGCAGACGATCGCCACGGTCAGCAAGCGCCTCGGGTTCACGCAGGACCAGCAGGCGTCGATCCTGTCGCACTTCATCCAGGGCGCGGACGTGAGCGCCGGTGGCGTGCTGCACGCCATCACCGCGACCGCGCAGACGCTCGACGACGGTGACGCCGCCTACGACATGGAGTCCAAGGCCGTCGCCGCGATGGAGCTGGCCGCGTCGCTGCGCTGACCCCCTGAGCAGCCGGGACGGGCGTCCGAGAACCACGCACGAGGGCCCGCGACGCGTGAGACGCGAAGCGGAGCGCGGGATCGCTCCGGATGCCGACCCGGCACCACAACCTACCCAACCCGTCAACCCGTCACGAGATCCACCTAGAGGAGCTGGTCACGATGGCCAAGAGGAACAACCAGGAGTTCGTCTACGAGTCGCTGCGCGACCTCGGCGAAGTCACCGCCAAGCAGGTCATGGCCGCCACCGGTCTGTCCAACTCGGCGACCACCGACAACCTGCGCCGCCTGGTCGCGGCGGGCCGCGTCGAGCGGCGCGAGATCGACAACCCGATGGCCGCCGGTAGCGGCACGGTCGTGCTGTGGCGGGTGCTGGAGCAGCACGAGATCCCCGCCGGTGCGGACGAGCCCCCGGTCAACCCCGCCGACGTCGCCGAGGCGCTGGACGAGATCGCCACGCACCAGGGCGAGCAGCCGCCGACCGTGGTGCGCGCCGCGTACAAGGGCGACCACCAGGACGCCGCCGTGGTCGAGCTGCCGGACGGGCCGGTGCTCGACCCGGCCGCCGAGATCGTCGTGGACGACGACCGGCCGGCGTCCGTCGCCGACGCCCTCCGCGAGCAGGGCGACGCCGGGCACGTGGACCTCAACGTCATGGAGCCGCACGTCGAGACGCCCGCCGATGGCCACTACGCCACCGCTGACGACGTCGACGCGGCCGTGGCCGCGCGGGAGAGCGACACACAGACTCCGGCGTGCTCGCCGGAGCCCGAGCCGGCAAGCGTCGAGTCCGCCGGCTCGGGCCACCAGACCGACGCGGAGACGGCGCACGAGCCCGCGAGCAGCAACCCCGGCGACGTCCTCGCCTTCATGCAGAGCGTGCGGCCCGTGTCCCCCGGCCCCCGGTCGGCGAGCCCGCTCCCCGCCCGCGCCGCACCCGCGCGAGCAGCGGAGAGCCGCGCGACACCAGCGGGTTCTACCGGCGCGGCCAGCTGTCCGACCAGATCGCCGCGTGGATGCGCGAGCACGCCGACCAGGCGCACAGCCCCAACGAGGTCGCCAAGGCGCTCGGCGCGCAGACCGGATCGGTCGGCTACGCGCTCGACAAGCTCACCGCCGCCGGCACCGTCCAGCTCACGCAGGCGAAGCCCAAGCGGTACCAGGCGCGCGCGACCGTCGCCGCCGAGTGAAAGCCAGGGGCCGGCCCGCTGACGGGTCGGCCGGCCCCTACCTCCCCTCCCGTCGCCGCGAACCAACACCCGCTGGAGGTGCGCGCCATGCCCACACCCATCGCCCCGCCCGAGTGCGACGCCCGCTGCCCCGCCACCGCCATGGTCATCGTGATCAAGGGCAGGGACACGCTCGCGTTCTGCGGACACCACTACGCCGACCACGAGGTGGCGCTGACCGTGGACGGCTGGCAGGTCTACGCCGACTCCCGTGCCCAGCTCACCAAGGCCGCCTGACCGTCGTGTCTGCGCCTGCGGTCGCGCCGCCACCCACACGCTGCGCACCACCGACCACCGGGCCGTCCCCCGCCGCGCATCCATCGCGTGCGGCACGTGCCTCAACCAGGAACGCCGATGGGTCGGCGCCGCCGGCCCGTACATCGTCCACCAGCTGCCCGGCGCGGCCGTCCAAACCGCGCTCGATCTAGAAGGGATCTAGAGCCATGACCACCACCAACACCTCGCGGTTCCCCCTCACCGCGAAGGAGCGGGCGACGTACGCCCAGCACTGGTTGAACCTGCGCGTCGCCGCCGCGAAGGCCGCCGCCGCTTTCGAGAAGCGGCAGCGGCGCAGCGCGGCGCTGGACGACCTGGCCGCCCGGTCGGGGTGGGACGACATCCGCACCGCCGACACGAAGGCCGTGAACCTCGGCTTGCGCAACGCCAAGGCGGAGCACGAGCTGTGGACCACCGAGACGCAGCGGATCAGCGCGCTGCTGGCCGGTGAGCTGGCCGCCCGGGAGCTGCTGGGCGTGGACCTCGCGACCGCCGCCGCCGACGCTGTGCGCCGGCCGGCGCCGGCCCCGCGCACCGCCCCGACGATGGCGAAGGTGGGCTGAGCGGTGGAGGTCAAGAGCGCACTGGACCTGGTCAACGCGATCATCTACAAGCCCGGCTGGCGGATCTCCGCGGAGGACCACACCCGCCGTTTCGAGGGCGCGATCGTCGTGCGCATCGACTACCCCGCGCGGGCGTCGGAGCGGGACGAAGCCCCGGACTACGAGCGGGAGATCAACACCTACGCGACGTTCCCGCTGATCGTCGCCGACTGCGACGACGTGGGGATCTACCGGCGGATCGTCGACAAGCTGATCGCGATCGAGACGCACGAGATCCGCGAGTTCTTCCGCATCCAGCCGACCCGGTGGGCTCCGTTCCACCCGCACCGCATCGACGGCATGAAGCGGTGGGGCGACCCTGACGGCGACCTCCAGTTCGGCATCGCATGAATCACCTGTACGTGGCGTCGTGGTCCGAGGGCGGCCGGCAGCGGGCGCAGGTGTTCGGCGGCATGCGTGGGCTCTTCTACGCAGCCGAGGGCACCCGCCAGCTGGGCGGCACGCTCGTGGACCGCGACGCCGACCGGGTGCTCATCGACACCAGCGCCGGCTACGACATCGCCCCGCGCTGCCCCGAGCCGCGCTGCGCCGACACGTGCGCGGACCCGAGCACTCACCTGGAGCGCGCCATCGCCGCGTGGGACCAGAACCCGGAGGTGCCAGCAGCATGAACCGCCTGTACCGGATGTGGAAGCCGGGCGTGCACCAGCGGCGCCGGCCGCCGCGTGGCCCGTGGTCGCCGCCGCGACCGGACGCGAGGCCGCCGCGATGAACCAGGAGCAGATGCCCGCCGACGCGCTGGACGACTGCCGCAGCTGCAAGGCCCGCTTCGTGTGGGCGACGCACCAGCGCACGCTGCGGCCGATGCCGGTGGACGTCGCGCCGTCCGCTGACGGCAACCTCGCGCTGGCGGTGACCGCGGCCGGGGCGGTGACCTGCCGGGTCGTGAAGCCGGAGCTGGCGTACGGCCGCCAGGACCTGCACAAGTCGCACTTCGCGACGTGTCCGGACGCGGACCGGCACCGCCGGCCGAGGGGCGGTGCCAGCCGTGACTGACGATGACTGGAGGGCCGCGCACGCGGACTGCGACCACGCCGGTAAGCAGGTCACCTGCGACCGGTGCGGGAGCACCTACGTCTGCACGCCGTGGCAGGACTTCTACTGCGCAGCCGAGGGCGACCACTGCTGCGAACCTTGCCTGCTCGGCGGGCGGCCGTTGTACGTCATCGTCCCGAAGCCGGCGGCGGGCCATGGCTGACACCGGACACCGCACCCTCGCCGACAACCCGGCCAACGACGTGCTGCTCATCGGGCTCGACGCCGCAGTGCCGCTGTGGATGCTGGAGCTCGCGGCGCTGCCGGCGGGCATCCGCGACGAACGGCGGATGCGGTGGGCCGCCGAGGCCGCGGACGCCGTCGCGTACCAGGGCCACACGTTGCAGTACGGCGGCAAGCGCGGCGAGGCGGCGAAGGTGTTCAACGCGCTCGCGCGTGGACTGGCCGCTGGCGCGTACCAGCCCGGCGGTATCACCTTCGCGGGCCGGCACTGGTGCGCCGATCACCAGCTGTGCGTGGACGCCGACGCGCACGCACATGAGCCGCTGCCGGAGCCTGCGGCGCCGTCCGGTCCGACGCTGCACGGCCGCCCCCTGGTGGATGTGCCGCTGCCGCCGGAGGTGCTGTAGATGGCGCGCGGCGACGGATGGGACGACGGCGAGGCGCTGAACGCGCGCACCGACGCCGAGCAGCTGGCCACCGTGCTGCCGCCCCGCCCGGCACTCCAGATCGTCACCCCGCACGTCTGCGGCGCCGGTGTCACGCCCTGCGGCAAACCGGCACGCCTCTACCCGTGCGGGTGGCGCTGCGACCACTGCGCCCCGGGGAGGACCGCCGATGCCGCGCCGTAACCGCAACGTCTGCCGCTGCTGCCCCGGCTGCGGCCACAAGATCCCGCTGACCAGGGCCGGGACGCTGCGCCCGCACCGCTGCTCGTCAGGCAACGAGCGGCCCGAGCGGCGCCGCCGCCGGGTGCCCTTCACGAAGGAAGGCACAGCCATGACCACACCAACACCCCCGGCGGAGGACCGGCTGCTGACGCCGGGCGAGGTCGCCGCACTGTTCCGGGTGGAGCCGAAGACGGTCAGCCGGTGGGCTGCCGCCGGTCGGCTGCACTGCATCCGCACGCCGGGCGGTCACCGCCGGTTCCTGGAATCGCAGGTGCGTGCGCTGCTCGACGACCCGCCCGCCGTGGACGTGACGGCGGCGAACAACCGAGGCGGCCGGTGATGGACGTCCCGCCGCACATCCGCGCCGCGCTCGACCAGGTAGCCGCCGGTGGCCGCGAGTTCATGGAGAACGTCGTCGCGCTCGCCACGGAGCAGCTGCGCAAGTACGACGGCGACCCGGACGTGACCGCGATGGTCATCTTCCGGGGCTCTCGGAAGGTCGACCCGGAGCGGCTGGCGGCCGGGTTCGCGTGGGCGATGGTCGCGCTCGCCCAGCAGCGCGCCGAGATCGAGAGGAACAACGCCCATGAAGGCTAAGACGACTGTGCCGCTGTCCACGGGGGACAGCCGCCGCGCCGTGGCCCGGTTCGGCCGCGCCCCGCGCACTCCGGCGGTGCCGCTGCTGCCGCCGGACGCCGACCAGCAGACGTGGCTCGACGCCCGCCGCAAGGGGCCGGAGGGCTACCGCATCGGCGCGTCGGAGATCGCCGCGGTGCTCGGCGAGAGCCCCTGGCAGTCCCCGTTCTCGCTGTGGTGGGGCAAGCACGCCGGCTGGCAGACGTCACAGGACCGGGCGCAGCGGTGGGGCCACAAGCTGGAGGCGGTCATCGCGGAGGTGTTCGCGGAGGACCGGCCGGACCTGCTGGTGTGCCGCGCCGGGGCGGCGCTGTGGGCGCACCCCGAGCACCCGTGGATGACGTGCTCGCCGGACTTTCTGGCGGTCCGCCTCGGGGTGTGCACCGATGAGCGCGGCGGCACGTGCGAGCACCCGCCGCACCTGCCCTGTGGTCGGCCGCACGTCGAGCCGGTGGAGTGCAAGAGCGACAAGGGCGGCAAGGGGTGGGGCAAGCCCGGCACGAACCAGGTGCCGGCGCACCACCGCATGCAGCTGCTGTGGCAGTGCGCCATCTTCAACGCGCCGCGCGGTCACCTGGTGCGCAACGACGTGCCGTACGTCGTCGAGTACGACGACGCCGCCCGCGCCGAGGTCGCGCAGTGGATCGAGCGGGCGCGCGAGTTCGTGACGTCGCTGGAGATCGGCGCGGCCCCGAACCCGGACGGCCACAAGGCCACGGAGCGGGCGCTGATCGACCTCAACCCCGCGGTGGACGTGGGGGAGACGGCCGTGGTGGGCGACGACATCGCCGAGGCCTACGAGACGTGGCACGACCAGCTGGCGTTCGTGAAGGACCAATTCGAGCAGGCGCGCAACCAGCTGCGTGCCGCGATGGGTCGCGCCGAGT
Source organism: Micromonospora sp. 4G55 (assembly GCF_016803375.1). Taxonomy (NCBI): domain Bacteria; kingdom Bacillati; phylum Actinomycetota; class Actinomycetes; order Micromonosporales; family Micromonosporaceae; genus Micromonospora; species Micromonospora sp. 4G55. Next base: position 10,452 of record NZ_JAEVHN010000034.1, on the reverse strand, counting down.
CGGCCATGACCGGCGACGGGCGGGTGTTCGCCAAGCGATCCGTCTTCAAGCGGCGCGGCTACGAGGTCGCCCCGTGCGTGGTCGACCGGCTGGACCGCAAGCACGACAACGACAAGGAGCAGGCGAAGTGAGGAAGACGAGAGGGCAGATCGGCCAGCGGGTCATGAGCGGCGTGGTCCGCATCGGTCGCCGCGGTCAGCGCAACCCGCTGACCGGGATGGTGCCGGTGCTGCGGCCGGACCCGGAGGTGGCGTCGCGCCGCGCCGGAGCGCGCGGGGTGTCGGCGGTGGGCGTGAAGTACGTCGACCGACTGACGAACTACCAGGAGCAGAACGGACCGCCGTACCGGCTGACGCCGCGCCAGCAGCGCCGGCTCGACCACAAGGCCGCCCACCAGGAGGCGAAGGCCCGCCGGGCGATCGCCGCTCGCGCTGCGCGGGGTGGTCGGGCATGAGCGCGCCGCGGAAGTTCCACCGTGCGGTGCTCGTGCTGACGGAGGTGGTCAGCACGACGAACCAGAACGGCTATGTGCACGAGGCGGACGCTCTACGGGTCGCGGAGGTCACCGTCACCGGTGACACCGCGGCGGATGCCCTGGGGCAGCTGGAAGTGCACGTCGACGCGCTGGCCGAGTGGCACACCCAGCTGGAGCGAGAGCAGGAGGACGTGTCGGTGGTCCCGGCGCGGGTGCTGGTGGAGCGCGACGACCCGGACGTGGTGGACGTCGACGTGCCGGCGTGGAGCGTCGAGTGCCGGCACGGCGAGTGCGGCGGGTGCGACGGGACGGCGTCCGAGCCGGGGTCGCCGCGGTGCGAGCACCACTGCCACAAGCCGGACGACCAGGAGGTGCCGACCGATGGCCGGTAGGGGACAGCAGGAACAGGGGCAGCGCGGCAACGAGGTCGCGGTCCGCGCGGAGGACATGACCGAGCTGGCCAGGATGGTCACGCAGTACCGGGGCACGTTCGCACGGCTGCTGCCGTCGCACATGGACGCGGAGACGTTCGTCGGCATCGCCGCCGGTGCGCTCTACAAGAACCCGAAGACCGCCGAGGCGGCCATGCGCCACCCGGACTCGCTGATCGTGGCGCTGCGCGACTGCGCCCGGCTGGGTCACGAGCCGGGCACCGACCAGTACGCGTTGACGGTGCGCAAGGGCCGGATCATGGGCATCGAGCAGTACCAGGGCGTGATCGAGCGCATGTACCGGGCCGGCGCCGTGGTCAGCGTCCACGCCGAGGTGGTGTGTAAGGGCGAGACGTTCCGCCGGATGGACCCCATGCCGCCAGTGCACAAGGTGCCCAACGACGACTGGTTCTCGCGCGACACCAGCGTAGAGAACCTGGTCGGCGCGTACTTCTACGCGATCTTGGAGGGCGGGGCGTGCTCGCGCGTCGTGATTATGGGCCGCGCGGAGATCATGAAGCACCGCGAGGTAGCCGAGTATTACGGCGTCTGGGACGGGCCGTTCGGCAAGTCCATGTGGTTGAAGACGGTGGCGCACGAGGGCGAGAAGTGGGTGCCGACCAGCGCCGAGTACCGGCGTGAGCAGGCACGCGCGGCGGCGGCGATGGCCGACGCGATGAAGACCGCCGCCCCGCCATCCGTGGCTGCGCCCAGCGCGCCCGTGGAGCGTGCGGCGACGACGGAGCAGGGCGAGCCGCCGCAGACGCCCAGCGGCGATGTGGGCGGCTCGGGTCGGGTGGTCGACAGCACGGTGGTGGAGACGCCGCCGCACGAGCCGGGACCGAACGACTGGGACGACGTGCCCACCGTGCCCCCTGGCGGTGGCCAGTGACCGGGCCGGAGCACTACCGCGAGGCGGAGCGGCTGGCCGCGAGGGCGGAGCAGCACATCACCGAGGATGCGCGCGACATGCGCATCGCCGAGGTCACCGCGTACGTCGCGCAGGTGCACGCCACGTTGGCGGTAGCCGCCGCGACCGCGATCAACGACCCGTCGCCGGTTGCCGAGGGGCAGCCGAGTTGGGCGGCTGCCGAGTGGGAGAAAGTCGCGTACCCGATGCCGCCTCATGGTGGTGGTGGCCAGTGATCACGCAGGTGTTCACGTTCGGGTACGGCCAGACGTGCCCGTACACGGGGGAGTCGCTGGCCGACCGGTACGCCGTCATCGACGCACCCACCAAGGAGCTGTGCCGGAGGCTGATGCTCGCCGTGTTCGGCCGCGAGTGGGCTTTCCAGTACGCATCCGTGGGGGAGGCGACCGGCCACGGTCGGTACCCGATGGCCGAGCACATGCGGCTGACGTACAGCGGGCCACCGGACCCGCTGTTCCTGACCGCCGCCTGCCCCGAGTGCGGCATGCCGGCGAAGCGGCACACCCGCAAGCACGGCGCCGACCACGGCACGTTCCACTGCGCCGAGAAGCACTCCTGGCCGGATGGTGGCCGGTGAACCGGCCCGTGACGACGGTGCTCGGCATCGACGCGTCGCTGACCGCCACCGGCATCGCCGCGTGGCGCGACGGACGGCTCTCCACCGCCACCATCCGCACCACCCCCGAGATGGGCGACCACCGCACCCGCCGGCACCACATCGCCGCGCAGATCGCCCCGTACGTCACCCGCAACACCCTCGCCGTCAAGGAGGCGGTGCCGCTGTACAAGGGCAAGGGCGCACGCGACAACGCGTTGGAGCTGTCCGCGCTCGGCGGAGTCATCGAAGATGCGCTGCTGATGCGGTGGGTCCGCATCGTCATCGTCCAGCCCACGCAGGTCAAGCAGTTCGCCACCGGCAGCGGCGCGGCGGACAAGGACCAGATGGTGGCCGCCGCCCGGGAGCAGATCGGCGTGCACGTCGCCAACGACAACGAGGCCGACGCGCTGTGGCTCGCGGCCATGGGCTTGCACCGCTACGGGCGGCCCCTCGATCCCCACCGGCTACCGGCAATGCGGGCGCGCCTGCTGGCGAAGCTCGCCGAGCAGTGGCCAACCGATTTCGCGCTGGAGGCGCAATGACACCCCTGACCCCGGAAGACATCGCCCTGTTCGTGTCCGAGACGGACCAGGACAAGGCCGCCGTGCGACAGCTGGCCGCGCTCGTGCGCCGGCACTGGACGGACGACAGCGGATGCCCCCTGCCGAAGTGCCCCAGCGGTTCCATCGCCCGGCAGGTGGAGAAGAGCAGCCCCGAGCACATCCGGCACCTGTTCCTGTCGGCGCTGGTGCTGCTCGCCGAGCAGCAGCAGGAGCGGGAGCGGCAGCACACGCCCGGCTGGGCGGTGGTCGACGACCTCGGCGTGCGGCACGACTTCACCGGCCCCGAGAAGGCGATGCGGTACGCGATCGACCGGGCGTACACCGACCGGTCGACCGAGCTGGAGTCGCCCACGGGTGACCGGTGGGTGCTGCTGCGCCGGCACCCCGACGTCGTGATCGTCGCCGCCCGCAAGGTCAAGACGCTGTGACCGCCACTGACACACGGAAGGAGGCATGACCCGTGCTGCTCATCGGAGGGCCCCGGCACGGCAACGACGTGCCGATCGACGACACGGCGCAGACGTTCGTGGACGTCGCCAGCGCCACCACCTACACGCGCCGCCGCATCCTGCAGGCGTTCCCGCACGCCCTCACCGGCAAGACCGCGCACCTCTTCGCGCAGGAGGTGCTGGTGCACGAGACGGTCCGCGACCAAGTCCAAATGCAGCTGGGCATCGGGGACATCCTCGTCTCCCGCTGGTTCCGAGAGGAGGGCACGGAGGTGCCCCCCGACCAGTGGCCCGGCGCGCAGGCGGCGCAGACACCACCCACGGAAGGACCGACCGCATGACCGTCAACATGTCCGCCACCTTCAAGAAGGACGAGCGGATCAACAACGGGCTGGAGCGCATCGCCCGCGACCTGGTGAAGGACCCGCTGACCCGCCACGTGGTCGTCGGGGTCATCGAGTGCACGCGCATCACCCGTGACATCGCCGATGGCGGGGTGGAGACGCCCACGGTGCGGTTCGCGCTGATCGAGGTGCTCGACGGTGACGCCGCGGAGCAGGGCCGCGAGCTGCTGGACGCCGCGCACAACGCGCGGACCGGCAAGAGCCCGGCGCCGACGTTGTTCGACACCGACCGGGACCCCGACGACGTGGTGGACGCCGCCGTGTACTGCGGCGCCACCGACGATCAGGGGCGCTCGTGCGCGCTGGAGGAGCACGGGGAGGACGTCGAGCACGAGTGGCGCGAGCAGGGCCGGTTCGTCGACCCGGTGGCGTTCATGGACGGCGCGGGCTCCCCGGCCGAGGACGGCACCCCGCCGGAGGACGGCACCCCGCCGGCCGAGACGCCGGAGGAGCCGGTGTCCGAGCGCCGCCGTGACGAGTGGCTGGAGGACCCGGCATGACGGCGGCTTCCGTGCTGGAGGGCCCGTCCGGCCGGGCCGTCCGCACCGACCTGCGCAAGACGTCCGCCGAGTTCCGCGGCTTCATCGTCGACGAGTGGACGATCCAACCGGACCGAGGCGGGCCGTGGCAGCTGGTGATGAGCCAGGACGACGGCGACTACCTGCTCATGGTGGCGCGGGTCGACCCGCTGAAGGCGCTGCTCGGGTTGGTGTCCCGTCGGGCCCGTGAGCGATCGGTCGAGGTGGCCGTGATCCTGCCCGTGCACGCCGAGTCGAGGGCGCACGCCCGCGCCCTCACCCGCGAGATGGCCCGCGACTGCGTGCAAGGCGGTCTGCCGCTGCCACCGCAGACCGACAACGAACGCCACCGCTGGGCGCTCACCGGCCTGCTGTTCTCGGTGGCCACCGGCGCAGCAACCACGCACGGCACGGCAGCGGAGAAGGCGTAACCAGTGGCCGCCGGGGGGAAGCACAATCAGCCGGGGTACGAGGACCCCCCGGCGGTCGCACGCAAGGCCATGTACGACCGGGCGGCGGAGCTGGCGGTGCTCGGCGCGTGCCTGCTCGGCAAGCTGGACATCGTCGCGCAGTACCGCGAGGCCATGCCCGGCAACCCGTTCTACGTCGTCAAGCACGCCGAGGTGTGGCGGCACATCTGCTCCCTCGCAGACGACGGCATCCCCACCGACCCCGTCTCCGTGGCGGAGCGGTGGCGCACCAAGGGCGCACGGTTCGTCGACCCCGAAGACCGCGTCTGGCTGGTCGAGCTGTACAGCAACGCGCCCCTGGTGCACTCGCTGCATCACGCGCAGACCGTCGCGAAGTGGGCAGCCGCCCGGTCCGTCGTCGAGGCCGGCATGCGGATGCAGCAGCTCGGCGAAGCCGCCGACCTGGACCGCGTCGAGCAGATGTTGGAGCAGGCCAAGGCGGATCTCGCCGCGGTGGTCATCGACCGGCCGACCCGCCAGCCGTGGCACGAGCACCTGGTGGACGGCGCGGCGTTCGCACTCGACGTGCCCGCGTCGGTGCCGCTGCTGTGGGGCAGCGACGACGGCCGGGTGCTGTGGGCCGAGGGCGAGTCGCTGATGCTGGTCGGCCCGCCCGGCGTCGGTAAGTCCACCGTCGCCGGGCAGGTCGTCGCCGCGCGGCTCGGACTCGGCGGCGGCGAGGTGCTGCGCCTGCCGGTGCGGTCCGGCGGCCGGGTGCTCTGGCTCGCATGCGACCGTCCGGCGCAGATCGCGCGGAGCCTGCGCCGCACCATCGGCCGGGAGGACTGGCGCGACGCCATCCGCGACCGCCTCGTGGTGTGGAAGGGACCACCGCCGGCTGACTTCGGGCAGCGGCCGGAGCTGCTGCTGGCCATGGCCAAGGACGCCGACGCGGACACCGTCGTCATCGACTCGATGAAGGACGTGTGCACCGGCCTCACCGAGGACGCCCCGGCCGCCGGCTACAACCGCGCCCGGCAACTCGCCCTGGCCAACGGCATCCAACTGCTGGAGCTGCACCACACCACCAAGTACGGACCCAACGGCGCCGCGCCCACCGAGCTGGCCAACGTCTACGGCAACCAGCAGCTGACCGGCGGCGCCGGGTCGGTGGTGCTGCTCTGGGGCAAGGCCGGCGACGTCCAGGTGACGCTGTCGCACCTGAAGCCCGTGCAGGACGTGGTCGGTCCCTACCTGGTGTCGCACGACCACATGGCCGGCACCTCCACGGTCGAGCGGGAGCCGGACCTGGTGCTGCTCGCGGCGCACGCGCCCGCCGGCATCACCGCCGACGAAGCCGCACGGGCCATCAAGCAGACCACCAAGCCGCGGCCGGCGGACATCGAGCACGCCCGCCGGCAACTGGAGCGCCTCGTGGCGCGCGGACTGCTGATCAAAGCGGGCCGGCGCAACATGGCCGACCCCAACTCGCCAGCGACGTACCTCGCCGCCGCGCAGGAAGAAGACGACCGATGACCAAGCCATCGAGCACCAAGCCGCAGCGGGTGAAGCCGACGCTGGCCAGCGCGCGGCGGACCCTGAACCAGCCCAGCGGCAGCAAGGGCATCCTCGGCAACCGGTACCTGAGCACCTGCAAGCTGTGCCCGGACGGGGTGTTCGACTACCAGCCGAAGGTGTGGCTGACCAAGCCGATGGGTTGGTCACACGAGGACTGCGCCCAGCGCGCCGGGCTGCTGTCAGATCCGGCGGTGCCGTGATGCGCCGCGACCTGGAGCTGACCCGCGCCCTCTACCGGGCTGCGTCCGGCGGCAAGCGACACCGCGTCGAGCGGCTGGTGTCCAGCGGCATCCTCGTGACCCGAGTCCGCAGCGTGCACCGCCGCTACGGCCACAGCACCAAGGCGTCCGCGCGTCTCATTCACGAGGTCGACACGGCGTACCTCGCGTGGTGGAAGGGCCGTGTGGTCGGCGCGGTCGCGATCTGGCGGTGCGGCAGCTCGACCACCTCCCCGCGTCTCGCCGAGCAGCCGCCGGCGGTCTACCGGGGCCAGTCGATGAAGCGGTGCCTGCTCTGCCAGATCGAGAACAACGAGTGGAGGCCGGCATGACCGCGCCGCCGTACCAGCCGCTGCCACCACCGGTGCCGTACTACGGCGCCAAGGGCCGGCTCGCGCCCGCCATCGTGCGGCTGCTGCCCGCACACCAGCACTACGTGGAACCGTTCTGCGGCTCCCTCGCCGTGCTCCTGGCCAAGCCGCCCTCGGCGCGGGAGACGGTCAACGACCTGGACGGCGAGCTGGTGACGTTCTGGCGGGTGCTCCGCGACCGGCCCGCCGACCTGGAGGAGGCCGTCCGGCTCACCCCGCACGCCCGGGCGGAGCACGAGCTGACCTACCAGCCGACCACCGATGAGCTGGAGACGGCCCGGCGCGTGTTCGTCAAGCTCACCCAGGGCCGCGCCGGGCAGATGACCCGCACCGGCTGGCGCTACCGCATCGGCATCGACACCGACTCCAACTCCATCCAGTCGTACCTGGACCGGTTCCGGCGGCGCATCGACCCCGCCGCCCAACGGCTCTGGCGGGTGTCGCTGGAGTGCCTGCCGGCGCTGGACATCATCCGCCGCTACGACCACCCCGACGTCCTGTTCTACGTCGACCCCCCGTACCTGGCCAGCACCCGCGCCGGCACCGGCTACCGCATCGAGATGCCCCACCCCGAGCAACACCGCGAGCTCGCCACGGCGCTGCGCGCCAGCCGCGCCGCGGTGGTGCTGTCCGGCTACCCGTCCGAGCTGTACGACCAGCTGTACCAGGGCTGGTACGTCGAGGAGATCCCCACCCAGACCGTCCAGGGCGGCGCCGGCAAAGCCACCCGCGAAGTCCTCTGGTCCAACCGCCCGCTCGGCGGGCGCGTCCAACACACCCTCTGGGAGTAACCACCATGCCCATCTCCAACACCGTCTGCGACGCCGCCGCGCTGGTGCCCGCCACCGCGACCACGCAGGCACACGTGCACCGCTGCAACCGCTACGTGTTCGCCGATTGCGTCACCCACGTCGGCATGCACCACTGCGCCGGGTGCGGCGCCGACTTCACCGTCAGCCCAGTCAGCGCGCCCACCGCCACCGAGAAGTGCGAGGCGTGCGGCGCCGTCCAGCCGCTCACGAACCTGCGCGAGATGTACCCGGAGCCGGACGTCACCCAGTACCTGTGCATCGACAACGTGGCGTGCTCGGCGCGGGTCATGGGCCACATCACCGTGCCCGGCATGCCCGCCGGAATCTGGCCGGCGACCACCAGCCGGCGCGGCGACCGGGGGGAGCGCAGCAACCTGTACTCCTTGCCGGCCGCGCCGCCGCCACAACACGACCCGGCCGAAGTCGACCCCGGCCTGCGCGAGGCGTACGCGCTCGTGCGGGACATCCGCGACATGATCGAGCGCCAGGGCCCCGACAACGCGGTGCGCACCACCGTGCGGCAGCGCCTCACCCAGCTGGAGCGTGAGCTGGCCGGGTACCGGCCGCCCACCGCCGAGCTGGTGGAGATGACGCTGGAGCCCGGCGTCGTCGACGACCTCACCAAGCGGGTCATCGAGCTGGAGCGCGCCGTCGCCAACCTCATCCAGGAGCGCTGCACGCCGGCGCCGCCGGCTAGGGCCGGCGTCAAGGTCTGACTGGTCGACCCCGGCGTGGTTGTCGTTCGCCGCGGACGCGGGTCATCCGGCTCGGCCGTCGCCGCTGCCGGCTAGGTGTCGGAGGCGCGGACCGTCCGGAGCAGGAAGCCGGGCAGCGAGAGCTGCTGGCCGCCGGTCTCCGCGGTCACGTCGATCTCCTCGATCTCCGTGTCGACCCACTGCGGTTCGGCGAAGCCCGCCCGCAGCAACTCCTCGGTCACGCCCCAGCCCTGGTCCGCAGCGAAGGCAACCGCCAGTACGAAGACGGTCGCCCCCGGCGCGACGAGGCCCGGCAGCAGCGCGAGGTAGTGCTCCACCGCGCCGCCGCCGCGCCGGTGGAGACTGTGCAGCAGACCGGAGTCGAACACCGAGTCGAACGGCGCCGACGGCAACGACAGCTTCGTGGCGTCCTGCACCTCGAAGTGCACCGTCAGGCCCTCGGCGGCGGCCTTGGCGCGGGCCATGTCGATCGCCACGGGCGAGATGTCGACCGCCGTCACCTGGTAGCCGCGGCGGGCGAGGGCGATCGCGAGGTCACCGGGGCCGCAGCCGATGTCGAGCACCTTCGGGCCCTTCAGCCCGCGGTCGAGCACCGCCGCGAGGGCCGGCTGCGGACCGCCGATGTCCCAGGGCGGCCCGCCCGAGTCGGCGGTGTCGCGGTAGAGCGTGTCGTAGTCGTGGGGCCCGTAGCCGTGGACCTCGGCATCGTGTGTGGTCACCGCAGACCTCCTGGACAACTGGTTCGCCGGCACCAACCTGAGCGGCATGACGCGGGTCATCCGGCCGCCGTCGGGCCCGGGCCGGCGTTTCCCCTCGTGCATGGCCTGCACCCGGGCGACCGGAATGGTCCGCCCCTCGGCGACCAGGTCGGCCGGGAGCCGCTGCGGGGCGGGCAGCGCGTCGGCCCACGGGTCCCGGTCGACCACCAGCGCCGGCACCGTCCGCACCGTGAAGTCGGCCGGGGTGACCCCGTCGAGGTCGTCCCAGGCCACCGGGAAGGAGACCGGCAGGCCGGGCCGGACCCGCGGGCTGTACGCGGCCACCACGGTCGCCCCGCCGGCCCGAGTCGCGTCGACGAAGACCCGGCCGCCCCGGTCCTCCCGGATGAAGGCCGTGGTGGCCAGGGCCGGGTCAGCCGTTCGGCGTGCACGGCGAGGGCGCGGGTGCGGCGGCCGCCTCCTCGGCGGTGGTCGCCGGGTCGAGCGGTACGAAGACGTGCACGCCCTTCGCCCCGCTGGTCTTCACCGCCCCGGCCAGGCCGACGCCGTCGAGCGCCCGCCGCACCAGCGCGGCGGCCCGGACGACCAGCCCGAACGGCTCCCCCTCCGGCGGATCGAGGTCGAGCACCAGGTGGGTCGGGTGCTCGGGGTGCGCCACCGTGCTCAGCGTCGGGTGGTACTCGATCGCCCGCTGGTTGGCGAACCAGAGCAGGGTGCGGCGGTCGTCGCAGAGCGCGTAGGACACCTGCCGGTGGGACGCCTCCGCCCAGACGGCGGTACGGCGCACCCAGTCCGGCGTGTACTTCGGCAGGTTCTTCTGCATGAACGGGTCCTGCCCGCGCAGCAGCCGGATCACCGAGAGCGGCCGGTCGCGCAGGCCGGGCAGGATGCGCTCGCGCACGGCGTCCAGGTAGTCGACCAGGTCCCGCTTGCTGACGTCACCACCGGCGAGCAGCGGTTGGTCCAGGTTGGTCAGCCCGACCCCGTCCCGGGTCTCCTCCGCCCCGCTCATCAGCCCACCTTCCCGGCTGCGCCGGCTCGGCCGCAAGCCGACGCGGCGGTCCAGCCCGCGAACGGGTCGCCGCCGCCGGACAGACGTCACCACCGGCGAGCAGCGGTTGGTCCAGGTTGGTCAGCCCGACCCCGTCCCGGGTCTCCTCCGCCCCGCTCATCAGCCCACCTTCCCGGCTGCGCCGGCCGGCCGCAAGCCGACGCGGCGGTCAGCCCGCGAACGGGTCGCCGCCGCCGGACAGCGCGTC
>NZ_JAEVHN010000033.1:0-23134 GCF_016803375.1 Micromonospora sp. 4G55 | reverse complement strand
CGGGGCGTCGGGGGTGGGGTCGGGCGTGTCGCGGTGGCCCCCCGGGTCGGCGTGTCGCGGCGGTCGGACACATACCCGATGAGCGATATGCCTGAGAGGCATATTTATGCCTCTCAGGCATATCGCTCATGAGCGCATCCGCCTCCCGGCGGGCGTGACGGTCGGCGATCCACCGATTGAGCGATATGCCTGAGAGGCATATTTATGCCTCTCAGGCATATCGCTCATGAGCGCATCCGCCTCCCGGCGGGCGTGACGGTCGGCGATCCACCGATATCGCCGTGGCCAGCGCGCCGGGGTCGAGCGGACGAGCTGTTCGCGCCGCGCGGCCAGCGCGCCAGGTGAGCCCGGCCCGGAAACCGAGGCGGACGCCGCCGCCCACAGCGGACCGGCCAGACCGAGGGCCACCCGGAACCGGATTGGCCAAACCGAGCGCCACCCAAGCCGGACCGGCCAACCGAGCGCCACCCAGACCGGAAGGCCACAGCCGACGCCGATCCGAGCCAGAACGGCAACCGGGCGCCGCCCAGACCGGAACGCGACGACCGACGCCGGCGCGAGCCGGAACGGCGACGGGCGCCGTACCCCTGGTGGGGTGCGGCGCCCGTCGTCGGTGTCGCGTGCGGCGCGTCAGCGGTCGACGTTGCTCGCGGTGTCCTCGCGGTAGCTGGCGCCACCGTCGGACTCGCTGGTGAGCGGCTTGGAGCCACCCTCCGGCGGACCGGCCAGGCTGTGGCCGGCGGCCAGCTCCGGGAACTTGTGGTCGAAGGCCGGCCGCTCGGAGCGGATCCGCGGCATCCGGTCGAAGTTGCGCAGGGGCGGCGGGGAGCTGGTCGCCCACTCCAGCGAGTTGCCGTGGCCCCACGGGTCCTCGACCTCGACCACCGGGCCGGTCTTGTACGACTTCCAGCAGTTCCAGATGAACGGCAGGGTCGAGATACCGGTCATGAACGCGCCGATCGTGGAGATCGTGTTCAGCGTGGTGAAGCCGTCGCCGGGCAGGTAGTCGGCGTACCGGCGCGGCATGCCCTCGGCGCCGAGCCAGTGCTGCACCAGGAAGGTGGTGTGGAAGCCGATCATGGTCAGCCAGAAGTGGATCTTACCGAGCCGCTCGTCGAGCATCCGGCCGAACATCTTCGGGAACCAGAAGTAGATGCCGCCGAAGACGGCGAACACGATCGTGCCGAAGAGCACGTAGTGGAAGTGCGCCACCACGAAGTACGAGTCGGAGACGTGGAAGTCGAGCGGCGGGGCGGCCAGCAGCACGCCGGTGAGGCCACCGAAGAGGAACGTCACCAGGAAGCCGACCGCCCAGAGCATCGGCGTCTCGAAACTGATCTGGCCCCGCCACATGGTGCCGATCCAGTTGAAGAACTTCATACCGGTCGGCACGGCGATCAGGTAGCTCAGGAAGCTGAAGAACGGCAGCAGCACCTGACCGGTGACGAACATGTGGTGCGCCCAGACGCTCATCGACAGCGCGGCGATGGCGATGGTCGCGGCGACCAGACCCTTGTAGCCGAAGATCGGCTTCCGGGAGAAGACCGGGATGATCTCGCTGATGATGCCGAAGAACGGCAGCGCGATGATGTACACCTCGGGGTGACCGAAGAACCAGAAGAGGTGCTGCCAGAGCATCGGCCCGCCGGTGGCGGGGTCGTACACGTGGGCGCCGATCAGCCGGTCCGCGGCGAGCGCGAAGAGCGCGGCAGCCAGCAGCGGGAAGACCAGGATCGCCAGCAGGCTCGTGACCAGCAGGTTCCAGGTGAAGATCGGCATCCGGAACATGGTCATGCCCGGGGCGCGCAGGGTCAGGATCGTGGTGATCATGTTGACCGCGCCGAGGATCGTGCCCAGACCGGAGATCGCCAGCCCGACCACCCACATGTTGGCGCCCACGCCCGGCGAGTGCTCCATGGTGCTCAGCGGCGTGTACGCCGTCCAGCCGAAGTCGGCCGCCCCACCCGGGGCGATGAAGCCGGCGGTGGCCATGGTGCCGCCGAAGAGGTACAGCCAGTAGGCGAAGGCGTTCAGTCGGGGGAACGACACGTCGGGCGCGCCGATCTGCAGCGGCACCACATAGTTGCCGAACGCGAACACGATCGGCGTCGCGAAGAAGAGCAACATGATCGTGCCGTGCATCGTGAACAGCTGGTTGAACTGCTCGGGCGACAGGAACTGCATGCCCGGCCGCGCCAGCTCGGCACGCATGATCAGGGCCATCAGGCCACCGACCATGAAGAACGCGAACGCGGTGACCATGTACATGATCCCGATCTGCTTCGCGTCCGTGGTGCGCAGCAGCCGCGCGATGGCCGACCCCTTGACCGGCTCTCGGACCGGCCATGGCCGGGTCACGACCGGCTTGGGTGCGACGGTGGTCACGAATGGCCTCCGGTTCTCGGTTGTCCCGCTCGGCACGCGCATGTCATCTGCGAGCCGTCATCCGCAAGGAGGATAGTCCCCGGCAGGTGGGTACGCCGCTGGGGGTGGTGCGGCAGGATGGACGGCCGCTCTACAGCGGGTCCACGAGCAGCCGGTAGTGCTCGCGGAAGATCCGACCACCGCGCCCGCGCAGCAGCGGGTCGCGCAGCGCCGGCGGCACGTCCCGGGTCCGGTTGCGGTCCCGGGTCCGGTCCCGCACCCATCGGGTACGGGGACGGCGGCGACTCTCGTACGCCACCAGCGCCGCCTCGACGCTGCCGGCCGCGGTCAGCGACTCGGCGAGCACCACCGCGTCCTCCAGCGCCATCGCCGCGCCCTGACTCAGCGTCGGCGCGGTGGCGTGCGCGGCGTCGCCGACGAGCAGCACCCGCCCGTGGTGCCAGCGGCCCAGCTCGACCTCGTCGGTGAGCCCCACCTGGACGTCGTGCAGCGCGTCGAGCACGGCGGGCACCGGTCCGCCGTACTCCCCGAAGAGCTCGCGCAGCCGCGCGCCCGGATCGGCCGGGGCGACCGTGCCGGCCTCGTCGGCGTAGCAGTACAGCCGGCCCGCGCCGATCGGCACCACCAGGAAGCCGGCGCGCTGCCCGAGCAGGGCCGTCCAGTCGGTGACCTCCGGACCGTCGCGCACCACGCCCCGGTAGACCACCTGACCGGCGGGGCGGGGCGGCCCGCCGAGGGCGGCCAGGGAACGTACCGCCGAACGGGGTCCGTCGGCACCGATCACCAGGTCGTACTCGCCGCCGGTGCCGTCGGTGAAGGTGACCCCGACGCCGGCCGGCAGCAGCTCGACGGCGCTGACCTCGGCGCCGTGCCGCACCGCGCCGCCGGCGCCGCTGAGCAGCACCTGGTAGAGGTCGCGCCGGAGGAGCGCCCGGCACTCGCCGACGCCGGACCAGAGCGCGTCGAGATCAACCTCACAGAGCGGTTCGCCCGCCGCGTCCAGGAAGCGCTGGCGGTGGATCACCTGGCCGAGCCGGCGGACCGGGCCGTCCAGGTCGAGCCGACGCAGCGCGCGGTCGGCATTGCCGGGGAGATAGAGACCAGTCTCGACCAGCTCGTTCGGGGGCAGCTTCTCGGTGACGTCCGGCCGGAAACCCGCCATCCGCAAGGCCCGGGCGACGGCCAGACCGGCGATGCCCGCGCCGACGACAAGGATGCGCAGGGGGGAGCCACCCATGGTGGTGTACGCCTCCGGAGGGGGGATCGGCACGCGTTGGAGGCAAGACACTACTCCGCGCGATTGACCCACGGTAGGCCTGATCGGCCCTGGCGCGCACGACCCTCGGACCCGCATCGCCATTCGCGTAAACGATTCACGTCGCCGCCCGGCCGACCCACCATCCCCCGGTACGCCGACGCCTTCCACTCCCCCGACTGAGCTGCGGCTTCGCCCGTCTGCGAGGGCGCGACGCGGAAGCACCGTGGAAGTTCCGCTGGGTCGCCCCTTGCCGTCCGGTCGGGTTCGGAAAGCCGGTCCGGTTGCACTCTTGTTGCAGACATGTAAATGTGTCGAATGAATGTGGGAGCGCTCCCGCGCCCATCCCCCGTCCGGTCCGGCGCCCCCACGCCGGCATCCCGAGGAGCATGATGAAACGTCCACTCCGCGCCATCGCCGCCGCCGGCCTGCTGGCCGCCGGATCGCTGGTCGCCGTCGCGCTCGGCGGCACGGCCTCAGCCGACACCCAGATCTGCGAGCAGTTCGGCTCCACCGTGATCCAGAACCGGTACGTCGTGCAGAACAACCGCTGGGGCACCACCGCCCAGCAGTGCATCAACGTCACCAGCACCGGCTTCGAGATCACCACCCAGAACGGCAGCAACCCCACCAACGGCGCCCCCACCGCGTACCCGTCGGTCTTCTTCGGCTGCCACTACACCAACTGCTCCCCCGGTACCAACCTGCCGATCCAGGTCAGCCAGATCAGCAGCGCCACCAGCAGCATCACCTACAAGTACGTCAGCGGAGCCATCTACAACGCCTCGTACGACATCTGGCTCGACCCCACGCCGAAGAAGGACGGGGTGAACCAGATGGAGATCATGATCTGGCTCAACCGCCAGGGCTCGATCCAGCCGATCGGCTCGCCGGTCGGGACCACCACCCTGGCCGGCCGGACCTGGGAGGTCTGGCGGGGCAGCAACGGCTCCAACAACGTCATCTCGTACGTCGCACCGTCGCCGATCACGAGCATGAACTTCAGCGTCCTCGACTTCATCAACGACGTGAAGAACCGCGGCGCGATCACCAGCAGCTGGTACCTGACCAGCATCCAGGCCGGGTTCGAGCCGTGGCAGGGCGGCGCGGGGCTCGGAGTGACCTCCTTCTCGGCCAGCGTCAACGGCGGCGGCTCCACTCCCCCGCCGTCGTCGCCCCCGCCGACCACTCCTCCGCCGACCGGTAGCGGGTGCACGGTGAAATACACGCCGAACGCGTGGAACAACGGGTTCACGGCCGACGTGACGATCACCAACACGGGGTCCGGGACGATCAACGGGTGGAATCTGACATACAACCTGCCCTCGGGGCAGCAGGTCACCAGCGCGTGGAACGCGACCGTGACGCAGAGCGGGTCCGCGATCACCGCGAAGAACGTCAGCTACAACGGCACCCTGTCGCCGGGGGCCTCGACCAACTTCGGCTACCAGGCGACGCTGAGCGGGGCGTTCTCCGCCCCGAGCAGTTTCGTCCTAAACGGGGTCACCTGCACCAAGGCCTGATCCCAGGCGTACGAGCAAGGGGCGTGACCTGGATGGTCACGCCCCTGGCTCGTGTCGTGATCCGAGCACCGCGGTCGGAGGGAAGGGTGGCCGTCACACGGTCCAGGCGGGCGGCCTCGACAAGACCGAGGCCGCAGCGGGAGGCTCGCTGCTCACTTCAGTAGCGAGCCTCCCGCTCTCAGGCTTCCGAATCGCCTCTATCGGCCGCCTTCTTCGGACACCATCGGGCCTTGCTCCTCGACGAAGGCGCGGAACTGTCGTAGCACCACATCCAACGAAAGGGGGTCACAGGCCCCGTGGAAGCAGTCGCCGTCGGACCAGACCCAGGCCCATCGCCCTGCGTCCGGCGTCAATTTCTGCCGACTCAGCAGCCGCCCTTCCACGTCCGTGTCAACTAGATCCACCTCGACACTCCAGCCTGGGTTGTCCGTGGACTCGACTCGAATCCCGTACTCGTGCTCCCAGTCCTCGTCACAGTTCCGCTTGAACCACGACTGAAGGAAGGTTAGATCGGACATGACGCTCCGCTTCCAGGAATCTCCCACGGTTGCGCGGGCCGCGCATCGCCCCCGTTAGGGCTGTTGATGTGAGGTGTAGGAACTTTAGTTCCGTCCGCGTTGGTGTGAGCCGGGCCCTGAAGGTCGAAGCGCTCGACCATCTCCCAGGGCGCAGGATTGTTCGGGTTGGTTTGCGGACGCCACGTCGCCCACTTCTTCACCTGACCAGTCGTACCGTCGCGAACGAACGTGGTGTGCTCCCCGACGGCATCGTAGTCAGGCCTCAAGCCCTTTCCGCGGACGTTGTGGACCAGGACAGACACACCATCGACACTCACGAAATACGTGTGGGCCTTCTCCACGGTGAGGTCATGCATCCGCCGTCCGCCGCTGTAGGACGTGACGTGCTCGACCCGGACCAACGACTTGTCGATCGTCAGCAGTCGCTCGCCCTGCTTGAGGTTGCCAGCATCCACCCACCGCTGCCTGTCCATACTCCAAAAGGGATGATGGGAGGTGGTGTGGATCAGTTTCTGACCACCGCTCGTTCCCACCAGGGTCAGGTCCGTCAAGTCGACGTCGAAGTTGATGTATGTAGCGACGACGTCTCGCGCCGCAGCCTCGCCCGTCTCGGGATCGACGGCCACCACACGGTCACCGGTTTGAACTTCCTCGATGGGACGCAGCGAGCCATCGGCTAGGAGGACCAGCGTGCCGGGGGCAAAGCTGTGGCATGCCTTCGACGCCTTGAAGAAGTCCTTGACCCCGTCGATGAGCTTGCCGAGCAGGTTCTTCACCCGGACGCCGAGCTCGTAGCCCTTCTTCCACTTCCAGGGCGCGCCGTATTTGGTGGCGAGCTTGCCCAGCATGCCGCCCACGAAGGAGCTGGCGATCGTGATCGCCGTGCTGACACAGCCACCGACATCACCCTTGGTAAAGCAGTTCAAGGCGTCGGTGATGCCCAGCTCGTCCATCGCGATCTTGGCGAGTTCCTTGCCCGCCTCGAGGAGGATGGCCTTCGCCTTGGCGATGCGCGCCTGCCGGGCCCGCTCCGCAGCCGCGGCCGGGTCAGGGCCACCACCGTTCTTGACGCGCGGGTGGTTCTCGGCCGGCGCGTGCGGGTCGTACGCACCCGAGCAGCCGTGGCAACCGTCGTTGTGCCCGGGCACGTCGTGGTAGTTGCCGTACATGTCCTCGTAGTCGGCGCCCGGACCACAGGCGTCGTCCGAGCAGGCCCGCAGGCCGTCCGGGTCGGAGAACGAGATCGGGTTGTTGTTGGCGTAGGCGTACCCGTGCATCTGCTGCGGGTCGTTGACGTCGATCACCGGGTCGATCGAGATGAACCGGCCGAGCACCGGGTCGTACTCGCGGGCGCCGATGTTCACCAGGCCGGTGCTGCTGTCCTGGTTGCCGTTGACGAAGCCCTTCTCGGTGGGCCACTGCCCCGGTCCGGGTGGCGTACCGCGGGACTCCCCGTAGGGCGTGGTCCGCCGGCTGACGATCGCTCCCGCCTCGTCGACGACCGCCTGGCCGGTGCCGTGGTGGTCCGGCGCGACGTAGTGGACGCCATTGAGCTTGCGGACGATGCTGCCGCCACCCGGGACCGGGTAGTAGCGGGTGCCGTCCGTGGAGCGGGTGGTGGTGTTGAGCCGGATCTCCATGCCCGGCAGGTAGAGCGTCGTCGTGCCGGGCTCGTTGCGGAGGATCCGGGAGCCGTCGACGTCGTAGACGAAGGAGGTCGTCTTGCTGTTGGCGGTGACCGACTCGAGGTTGCCCTCGGCGTCCCAGACCAGGGTCTGGTCCTCGCCGACCTTCGTGCGCTTGGTGGTGTTGCCGGCGCTGTCGTACTCGTAGGTGTAGAGCCGGTCCCCGGACGGGGTCTTCTCGGTCAGCTTGTTGACGGTGTGCGGCCTGGCCTGGCCGGGCAGCGGGGTCTCGTAGCTGCGCTCCAGCAGCGAGGTGCCGTCCGCGGCGTACTGGGTCTCGGTCTTGCGGTTGCCCGTCGCGTCAAAGGTGTAGAAGTGGTGGTACGGGGCCACCCCGCCCAACCCGGTGACGCTGGGGCCGCCGGCGCAGGGGTCGGTGGCCGTGCTCCCCGACGTCCAAGCCCGCTCCATCCGGCGCAGGTAGTCGTAGGTGAAGCACTGCACGTCCCGGGTGCCGGTGGGCGTGTCCGTGATCCGGGTGATGTTGCCCGCGGGGTCGTAGCTGTACCGGGCGTCGATGTCGATCACCGGAGCGCCGGCGCGGTCGAGCCGGACCCGGCTCAGCCGCTTCGACGCCCGCTCGTACTCGTACGTCGACCAGGTCTTCTTCGTGCCGAGCTGCACCTCGGACTGGAGCACCTCACCGGTCGCCGCGTACGAGACGTCGGTGACGTACGGCACGTCGCTGGCGGTGCTCTTCAGCCGCTCCAACGAGTCGTAGGTGTAGGCGATCGACTCGAACGGCAGGCCGCCGCCCTCCGACATGCCGATCGACTGCACCGTGCCGTCGAAGTTGAACTCCGTGCCGAAGCCGTACAGGCCGGCGATCTCGGTGCCCGCCTGCTCCGGCACCTGGTAATACGTCTCGTGTGGACGATAGAACTCGTCGTAGGCGCCGTAGTAGGTGACGTACTCACCCCCGTCGGCGGTGTAACGGGTGGTGGAGGAAAGCTGCCCCAGCATTTCCAGGTCGTACTGCCAGGCGCTGAGCAACTGGCCCGTATTGGGGTCCTTGCCCTTGTACGTGGCGGTCTTGCGGCCGATCGCGTCGTAGCGGTAGCTGACCGAGGCACCGACGCCGTTGGTGATGACCGTCGGCCGGTCCTGGTCGTCGTAGGAGTAGTACGAGTGCCCAGCGTCCGGGTCGATCGACTCCGTCTTGCGGCCCCGCTGGTCGTACCGGTTCTCCCACTGGTTGCCGAGCGAGTCCTTCACCGTCGCGAGCTGGCCGGAAGGGGTGTACGTGTACTCGGTCTTGTCGTACGTCCCGGTAGGGCTGTTGCCCTTGTACTGGAACAGCTGGGTGGTCTGCCCGAGCGCGTTGGTGACGGTGGTGCGCGGCGTCTCGCCGTCCGGCGGGTCGACCGAAACCCGGTCACCGCCGTAGGTGGTGGTGGTGCGCCACTTCTCGGTGATGCCGTCCAGGAAGATCTTGGCCGTCACCCGATCGGCGCCGTCGTACACGAACGCCGTCTGGCCGGTCATATCAGCCGGCACAGCCGGGTAGATCACGTCAGTCGGCGCACCCGCCACCTGGTACGTGTCATACGTCCGATCGATCTGACCGGTCGGGGTGTAAAAGGTGTCGGCGATCATCCGGGTGCCGTTCGGACCCTCGGTCTGCACCTGCCGGGGCCGGAGCAGGCTGTCGTATAGCTGGTACTCGACGCTGTACGAGCCGTCGTTCTGCCGCTTCTCGGTCTTGACCGCCGCCGGCTTGTCGGTGCGGATCAGGTAGGTGTACTTGGTGTTCGGGGTCAGGCCGCTGACGCCGGTGCGGTCCGGCATCCAGACCTTGGACAGCCGGCCCAGCGGGTCGTACTCCAGGACGCTCTTCATCCCGTTGGGGTCGACCTGCTGCACCGGGCTGCCCCAGGCGGGGGCGTAATTGGTGACCGTCTCGTAGCCGAGCGGGCTCTTCTCGGTGACCTGCGTGGTCAGGCCATTGGTGTCGACGTAGCTGGTGGTGGTGACCGAGCCGACGGCGTCGGTCGCCGTCAGCGGTCGCCCGTAGCCGTCGAAGGTGCCCTCCGCCACCCGGGCGTAGGTCGCCGTGGTGCCGTCGTGCTTGGCCAGCCGCTCCGTCCGGGTCGCGTTGCCGGTGACCTTCGCCTTGCCCAGCGCCTGCGCGTCGTAGAAGGTGCGGTCGTCGGTGAGGACCTGGGTGGCCCGGTTCGGGGCCGCGGAGCACCTCACCGACACCGACTCGACCTCGGCGACCAGGTCCTTGACGTAGACCGGCTTGTTGTCGCCGTAGGTCGTCACGTCGGTGACGTAGGTCGTCCGGGTGCACGCCTCGTCACCGGTGACGTCGACGTCGCCCTCGTTCTCGGTCCGGGTAGCGAGACCGGAGGTGGTGTCGAAGGTCGTGCTGGTCTTCGTCTGCCGCCAGCCGCCGGCCGCCAGCGCGGTGTAGCCCCGCGTGCTGGCGGTGTTGACGAAGTACGACCCGCTGGTGCCCCAGGTGTGGGTCTCGCTGCCGGTGTTGTACCGCCACGGCGTCTTGATCGTCTTGCTGATCTCGGTGGCACCGTCGAACGTCTTGCTCTCGTACTCGAAGCCGGAGAGCTCGTCGTAGTCGGTGTAGGTGCCGCCGGTCGAGTCGGTCACGGTGACCGACCGGGGGTTGGTGCTGTCCGGGTCGTCGTCCCCGTGCATGCCGCGCAGGTAGCGGTACTCGGTCTTGGTGGTCTGCGTCTGGCCGTCGCCCTTGGTGACCTGGACCCGGCCATAGCCGCGCCAGTCGCTCCAGGTGAGATCCTTGGGGTCACCGAGCCCGTCCGGCTTCGCCTTCCGCCAGGCGGCACCGTCTAGGTAGTCGTACTTGGTGACCATGTCCGGCGAGCGGGCGGTGCGGTCGGTCTCCACCACGGCGCCGACCACGTACTTGTGGAACCAGTCGGTGATCTGGTCACCGCTGCCCAGCGGGTTCCACTTCACCGGGTAGCAGCGACGGGTGCTCCTGCCCTCGGTAGGAAGGGTGCTCTCTGTGCAGTCCGGTTCGGCGTAGTTGACGTCCACCTGCCCGCCGGTGTCGGTGTAGACCGTCGCCAGGCGGAAGCGGATCAGCGGTGCGATGAAATCGCCGGTCCGGTCGATCCGGTTGGGCAACTGGAGGCCGGCGAGTTCCACGCTCGGCATGGCGGCGCTGCCGCCGACCAGGCCGGTGTGGGTGATCTTGTTGAGCCAGAGCGTGCGGCTGCCGTCACCGTTGTCGGTGAGCAGGTGGTCGAGCTTCCAGGTGTCGACCCCGGTCCAGCCGCTGACACCGCGGATCTCCGTGGTGATGCCGACCAGGCGCTTCCGGGTCCAGAAGGTCGGGGTGATCTGGTCGGTCTTGCACTTGGTGTCCTTGGCGCAGTTGCGGTCCCACGGGACGTCCGGCCAGTACGGCGCGGTGGTGGTGTTCAGATCCTGCGGGTCGCAGTCGATGGTGCCGGTGGGCAGGCAGCGCTCCACGGTGTCGAAACGCACCCGGGCCGGGGCGTTGGTGGAGTAGACTTGGCCGTCCTTCTGGCCGTAGTCGATCCGCTTCAGCCAGCCGGCGCGGTGGTACTCGACCCCGTTGAGGTCGGTGCGGTTGCCGCGGGCGTACCAGTTGCTCTCCCGCCCGTAGAAGTAGGACGTGACGTTGCCGTGGCGGTCCTTGACGTAGTCGAGGCTCCACCGCCACGCCTGGTTGCAGTAGGAGTCGGCGAACGCCGTCTTGTTGCACGGCTCGTTGACGTCGTCGCCGTAGACCGGGACGGTCCACGTCGATCCGGTCTCCTCCTTGCCGGTGACCCACCCGGGCAGGCGGTTGAGGCCGAAGTAGTACTCCGTGCCGCCGGTGGTGGTGACCCGCCAGTACTCGCCGTCATTGTCGTCGTTGCTGGTGCCCGCGAGCTTCTCGACCTTCGAACCGTCGTCTGAGCCGAACTTCCAGCCACTGGCGGTCTTGATCAGCTCGGTCGACTTGCCGTTCAGCAGGATGGTGGCGTTCTCGTACGCCCAGCACTGGTCGGCGACCTCGCTGTGGCCGTCGTCGGCGCAGGCCTTGTAGCGGCGCTCGATGTGCCCCGGCTCATAGCTGAAGCCCTCACCGATCCAGGAACCCTGGTTGTTGGTGGTCGAGGTGCGGCCGTCGACCGACTGCGAGGAGTAGGCCAGCGTGATGCCCGGTCCTCCGCCACCGGGCACCGGGGGCGTCCGGAGCGGGTACGACCAGGAGAAGCCGCCGGTGGAGGGGGCCACCGACCACTCCGAGGAGGGAGCGAGCTTGGTCGCGGAGTAGTCGCCCTGGGAGGACGAGTCGCCGGCGGTCAGCGCGTAGAGGCTGCCGGTGCTCGCCGTGGCGGTCACCTCGGCCGAGACGCTGTGGCTCTCGCCGTCGTTGACCGTCGGCAGCGGCTGGGCGGCGCAGTCCCTGCGCTCAGGGGTGCGCAGGGCGCACTCGGGCAGCCGGGACAGCCGTAGCCGGCTGCCGAAGTCGCCGCCGAAGGCACCGACCAGCCCCTCGTACCCGACGGAGAGTCGCACGTCGCCAGGGGCGGGCTGCCCGTCGGTGCGGGCGACCCGTACGACCGGCCCGTCGACCTTGGCCCGCTGGGCGTCCCGTGGTCCAGCACCTCGACTCGGACCTTGCCGAGCGGTGCGGCTGGGGCGGCCCTTCTCTCGGTGCCGGAAGCGCCGCCCACGGTGCCGGGAGTGGGCGCCGCAGCGACCGACACGGTGAGCCCGCCCGCCTTGGCGGTGCGTGCGGTGCCCGGCGCGAGGGTCCGGGCGTCACCCGAGGCGGGGGCTGGCACGGCGATCTCGGCGGCACCGGCGGCGGGCCAGTCGACCCGTGACGGCTTGGTGGTCGCCGCCGCCTCGGCGGCGTCCGGCTTCCTCGGCTTGACGGGCAGGGGGTCCCGCTTGGGCAGGACCTTGTTGGAGTCGGCGGTCTTGGGGCGGCTGCCGCCCTGGGCGGCAGCGGCGGGCATCTCGACGGCCTGAATGAAGGTCAGGCTCATCACGCCGGCCATCGCCCAGGACACGGGTCGCTTGATCCGGCGTTGCAGCACGCCGGAGGCGACCAGTTGTCGGGAGAACATCAACCCTCCACGGGTGGTCGGGAAAGCGGAAGGAGCCGTCGCGCCTTTGGGAAGGCGGCCCGACGGCCGGTGGGATCAGAGGTCCGACTGTTCCTTGACGGTGAGGTTCAACCGCTGGAGTAGGTTCTTCTCGGCGACGCCGTTGTAGACGCGGACGTCGTCGATGGCTCCGGAGAGGGGCTCCCGGAACTGGTCGCCGATGAAGGCCCGGCCCAGTTGCAGCCCACCGGTGGCGTTGAACGGCTCGGTGAGCTGGAGCGAGCTGATCACCGTGGCGTTCACGTAGAGCAGGAACTCGTGCGTGTAGCCGTTGTAGACCAGCGCGACGAGGTCGCCCTTGGTGATGGTCTTCGGCGCGGTGTCCTCGGCCGGGGCCAACTGGACGGCTGCGTCCGGCGTGTCGGCCCCCGGCACGGCTAGCTCGTACAGGCCGTCGTTGTTGCACCGGACGATGATCGAGCTGTTGTGCACGCCCTTCTGGGAGAAGAGCGTCATGGGGGTGCCCTTGCAGCTACTGGTGAGCTTGACCCGGGCGGTGACGGTGAAGCTGCTCGTCATGTTGGCGTTGAGCGTGGTGCTCGCGTAGCTGGTCGACTTGGCGAGCAGCTTCAGGTGACCCGAGCCCAGCATCGGGGCGGTGGGCGGGAAGGTGCTCTTGTAGATCGACGCCTCCGGCCCGAGGACCATCGCCGGCTTGGTGCCGAACTCCGGGCTGTCCGTGCCCGAGGCGCTGTTCAGCTGCCAGTACGCCGCCCGGTCGAGGGCCGTCTGCTTCAGCCCGTTGGCCTCGGAGGAGAGGATCGGCCGGTCGAAGAGCGCCACGTCGGCCAGCTCACCGATCCAGCTGTCCGCGTAGCCACCCTTGACCATGCGCCGACCGAACTGGACGGCCCCCCGCGACTTGGTCTGCGACCGCCGGTCGGCGGTGTACAGGTTGCTCCCGTTCACCAGGAGGGAGATCTTCTTGGTGGACTCGTCGTACGAGGCGGTGAGGTGGGTCCACGCCGTGGTGACCGGGGTCGGGGTGGCGCCGGTCGAGAAGACCCGCCACTCACCCAGCGAGATCACGTCGTTGGCCGGGATCCGGAACACCCAGTGGCCGCCGTCCGTGCCGAGGCTGAACCCGGGTTCGCCCGTGCCGTCCTGGCTCACGATGGTCTGCCGCCGGGCCGGATCCGAGGTGCGGACCCAGGCGGTCACCGTGAAGCTGCGCGAGGTGTCCAGGACCTGGGTGTCGGTGGTCTTCAGGTAGCCGTTGCCGGTGCCGTCCAGCGCCACGGCCGTGTCGAACTGACCACCGGGACCCGGTACGCCGAAGGTGACACCGCTGCCGGGCACGGCGTCGTGGCCCTCCAGCGAATCCTCCGCCTTCTTCGACCCGGCCACCTCTGAATAGGACCACTGGGCCACCGGCGGACGCTTGCCGACCCGGAACGTGCAGGAGGCGATGGAGCTGCCCAGGCCGGCCTTGTCGACCGCCATGACGTTGAGCGTCCAGGGACCTTCCTTGGTCGGCGTCCACTGGATGGTGGACGGTCCGCCGGCCGTCGCCGGCTTGATGCTGTTGACGGACGACGGGTTGGTGTTGAAGCCCCACCGGTACTCGACCACGTCGGTGGCGGCGGAGTCGAAGGTAAAGCTGGTCACCAGGCCGAGCTTCTCGTGCCAGTCCGCGTCGGTCGCGCAGTCGGGCGAGCCCTTGTCGTCCGCGTCGTCGGGCAGGAAGTCCGGCGAGTCGACGTCCGGCGGGGCGGGTTTGGTCGCGTCGTAGATGAACTGACAGGGGTTACGGGTGCCGTCGGAACTCCACGGCCCCCAACTGGTGTTGTCCGACGCGCGGACGTCCCAGGAGACGACGACGTTCTGCGGGATGTCCGCGGGCGCGGTGAGCGTGAAGATCGACCCGCTGGCCTTCAGCAACGTCGTCGGGTACGACCGCACGGTGTCGGCCGTGGCCCCGGGAGCGCGCCAGGTCAACCGCCACTCGGCCTTGAGCTGCTCGGTGTGGGCCGAGGAGTGGTCCGGGTCGCGGAGCACGGCGGACAGCTTCGGGATCTTCCACACGTACGGGGCGCCGGAGCCGTAGACGCAGGCACCACCCGGGTCCGAGCTGAGTTCCGACAGGGCCGGGATCAGCGGGGCGCGGTTGTACTTCACCGAGAGCACGGCGTTGTCGCAGAAGCGCTTGCTGTGCTGGTAGTTGCCCTCGTTCTCCGCCTTGAGGCCGAGGGTCACGTTGCTCCAGCCGTTCGCCGCCGCCAACTGCACGGCTTCCTTGGCGTTCCAGGCGGCGTTCTGGTTATTGGAGGTGCAGGTCGACTGCGTGCTGGAGGGCGCCTTGGTGTCCAGCCAGTTGGCGCCGGTGCTCCAGCTCGACCCGCCCGGCTGGTTGCTCCAGTTCGTCGAGGAGTTGATCGTCTTCGGCAGCAGGTAGAGCTGCGCGTCCTGCGGGGTCGAGTTCCAGGCGTGCTGCATGGTGACCCGGAACTCGGCGCTCAGGATCGTCTTGCCCGAGTATGGAGTGGAGAGGGTGTAGATGACCCGCTTGACCTTGGAGCTGTTGCACAGCTCCGGGCAGAGCCCGATCCGCTCGTGCCGCTTGCCGTCGAACTTCCAGTACTCCTCGTTGGGATAGCCGCTGTCCACCATGGCCCACGAGCTGTTGGTCGTGGCCTGCCAGACCGGGTCCAGGTAGACCGGCCAGTTGGTGTCCGGGTCGGCGAGCATGGCGGCGTCCGGAGTGAGGGTCAGCGCACCGTTGGCGTAGCTCAGATCCATCGGCGCGACCGTCGAGCTGTCCTCCGGGCCACGCGCCGTCTCCAGGTCGGTCTCGCCGGCGACCGTGGCGTCGGTCGTCGACTCCGCGGCCAGCGTGCCGGGGGTCGTCTTCTGTGCGCTGGCCGTCGTGGTGGCGCCCCCGTCACCGCCCGGGGTGCCGTTGTCCCACATGGTCGGCTGGTCGGCCTCCAGCACCGGGTTCCCGGTGGCCGGGTCCAGCGCGACGACACCACCCTCGGCCGTCTCCTGGATGGTCAGGTTCTCCCCGGTGACGCCAAGCTTGAGCCCCTGCAGCTCTGGCGTGCTCGCCGCCTCGGGGGTCTTCAGGACGATCACGTGGGAGAAGCCCTCGACCGTCATGTTGACCACGAGGTCGACGTCCTTGAAGACCTCCGGGTAGACGGCCTGGTCGCCGTTGAGCACCGGCGCCGGCAGGGTGTACGGCCAGGTGAGGGTCATCACCTGGTCGTCCTTGCGGACCACCAGCAGCGGGTTCGTCCCACCGGTGGAGATCCGCATGTCGATGAGCGCGGCCCTGGGGGTGATGGTCCCGTCGACGTTCTGCGCCAGCGTGGCGTCGGTGGGGACCCAGGCGTCACCCTGGACCACCCGCACCGGCTGGTTGTGCTCGTTGGCGATCAGGTTGCCGTCCGGCTGCGCGAAGACGTCCCGGTACTCGGTGCGGAAGGCGAGCACCTCGACCGGCTGGCCGAGCGATTCGGCGGCCAGTAGGGCCTCCGCCTCGGTCTCCCGGACCGGGTTCTCCTCCACCGCCGCCACCGGCGCGGTGGCCGGTGACCGGTCCGCGTTGTCGGCGTAGACCGTGGTGGAGAGCAGGCCGGCGAGGCCCACCATGAGGCCCAGCGTGAAGAGCCGGCCCCGCTTTCTCGAACGACGGGCCACCCTCAGGTCCTCCCCCGTTGAACTGTACGAATCTGTGCGGTCCATCAGCCGATCGCCTCCCCGAACGTGCTGGTGCTGGCCGGGAAGCCGTTCACACCGGGCAGCCAGGTCTCGGTGGGCGCCGCCGACCCGCCGGCCAGGCTCGACCACGCGAAGCCGTAGACGGCGTCGCTGCCGTACGGCGTGGCGACCAGCAGCCGCTGCGAGGTGGCGGCCAGCGAAGTGCCCAGGAGCTCCCGCGCCCGGGTGCTGCCCGGCAGGCTCGCGCCGGTGCGCTCAATCGTGACCGGGGTGGCGATCGGGTCGGCCGACGCGGGAAAGACCCGCACCAGCCCGGCGTCCTGGGTGCCGTCGACTTCCCCACCCGGGACACCGATCGCGACGAACATGGTGGGGTCGCCGTACTCTTCCGCCGGCGGCACGCGCGTCACCAAGACCTTCTCCCCGGCGTAGTCCCCCTCCTCGGGGGCGTAACTGATCGTCGGCAGCTCGGTGAAGGTATTTTCGACGGTGGTCACCTGGAAGCGGTGCACGAGCCCGGCGTCCGTCTTCGCGCTGCCGGAGACCGTGAGGTCCTCACCTGGCACGCCGACGACCAGCACGGACTTCGTGGTCCAGAGGTCCGGCGTGATTGAGATCGACTTGCCGAAGTTGTCGTTAGCCTCCGACACGTCGGAGACGGCCGTACCGGCCTGGTTCACCGCATCCTGAGTCAGCGCGGCGGCGAGCGTGGGCAGGCCGTTGGTCAGTGTGTTGCTGAAGACACTGACGGCTCCGGCGAACGCCTCGTTGACGATTGCCTCGCCCGGCGAGCTGACCGCCCAGTGGTACTTGGAGGCGGCGACAGCGTAGCCGGTGCGGTCATCGATTTCGGCCGACCCCGGGATGCCGCCGGGGATGCCGGTGCCACTGCCCTGGCTCATCGCCACGTTCCGGTTTCCACGGATGTAGTGCACGATTCCGGTCACCGCACCGGTGGTAAGGCTTTCGCCAGGTACGCCGATGACCAGGTAGGGCTCACCGCTGGCGGTCCGGCTGCCGGCTACCGCGTAGCCGAACCAGTCATTCGGCTCGGCGGTGTCCGGTGCGTCAGTGACGTCCTGGTGATAGACCAGCGCGGCCGGCCCCTGGGCGAGCCCTGTCGGGGATCCGAGCAGCACGTAGACCGCACCGGCGTCGGACTGGCTGCTGACGTCCTGGTTCGGTACACCGACCGCGAGGTCGGTGCAGCCATCGTTGTTGGCGTCGTACGCGGTAATCGACTGGCCGAATTTGTCGCCCGCCTCGGGAGCGCCGGGAACCTTGGCCGTACCCTCCTGGAGAGTGTGCACCGTAGTGCCGCCACCGTAGGTCACGTGGACCTGACCAGCTCGGACGAGGCCATTGACGGCCGCTTCGGGATCGGCGATCGCTATGTCGGTGGCTCCGTCGCCGTTGAAGTCGCTGTCGGTCCCGCCGGTGCAGCCGGTGACCGGTGCGACGGTCGTGTAGACCTGCATTTCACAGAACGGCGATGTGTCAGTGACGATGCCGTCCGTCAGCCTGACCCGCCAGCCGTAGATGCCACCGTCGACGAAGGCGCCGGCCGGGACGGTGGTCGCGGCGGTCGCGCCGGAGGCCACGCTGCTGTAGACAGCCGAGCCGATGGGCACGCCGGCGTCCATCGCCCACCATTCGAAAGTGACCGTCATCGCGGTGCCGTCACCGTCGGAGACAGTGGCCTTGAGCTGCGGCGTCAGCGTGTTGACCGCCGGCCGGCCGGAGCCGGTGACACAGCTGGTGGTCGGGACGGTGGACCGGGCGGTGACGGTCGGCCAGGAGTTGTAGGTGACCGTCGCCTTCGGGTCCTCGGCGGCGTTGGCGCCCTCGCGGGACCGGAACTGCTTGAAGCCGGCGGTCACCGTCTCGTCGGTGGCCCGTACGCCCATGCCGGCCCGGGTCTTGTTCGCGGTGGCGGCCTTCTGGAAGAAGGTCTTGCCGTCGATGTTGGCCCAGGCGTCGGCGCTGGTGCAGCCCGAGCCGCCACCAGCGGTGGCGGTGGACCGGGCGTCGGGACCGACGGTGTCCCACGCGGGCTGGTTGGTGAACGTCGTGGTGTAGGTCGACGGGGCGGTGGTCCAGATCTCCCACGAGGTCGCGGTGCAGGTGTGCGACCAGAAGTTCCAGAACGAGACCGTCGCCGAGTTGATCTGCTTACCGGCCAGGACCGTGGTGTCCCAGGTGAGGAACGACCGGGTGAGGGTGGCGGGGGTGGTGGCCAGCAGCCCGATCTGGAGGTCGGCCTCCTGGTTCTGGTCGGTGGTCACCGTCTGCCGGACGTACGTGTCGAACGTCGTGCCGAGCGGGTTGACCGTCGGGTCGATGGTCACCGGGTACGCGGTGGCCGGGTCGCGCAGCCAGGCGCGGTCCGGGGCCAGGGTCAGCTCGACGGCGTCGCCGCGCTTCGCCAGCTCGGCGCGGACGGACTTCTCCACCGCGGGCGCACCGGTGATGTTCTTCTTCGCGTCCCACATCAGCGGGGCGGGGATGCGGGCGGTCTGCTTGCCGGCCCGGTCGGTGATCGCGATCGAGCCGTCCGCTCCGCGGCTCGATCCGGCGACACCCGGTCCGGTGAACGGGAAGGTGACCGACTCGACCTGGGCGGCGGCGGCGCGGGTCTTCACGACCAGGAACTGCTCGAAGCCCGTTCGGGTCGCCTCGACGACGAGGTCCACGCCGGGGCGGGCGTCCACGTAGGTCGCCCGGTTGCCGTGCAGGACCGGCGCGGGCAGCGCGCCCGACCAGCCCATCGCCACCCGGTCCGCCCCGGTGCCGACCGCGGCCAACTCGTGCTGGCCGGCGCCGGCCGGGCCCGAGATCCGCAGGTCGTTGGGGTGCGCCACGGGGGCGACGGACCCGTCCGCCGCCGCCTTGAGGGTGAGGTCCACGGGGATCCAGTCACCGCCCCGGCGGAACCGCTGCATGCCCGTGGCGATGTCCGCCCGGAACTGTCCGTCCGGTAGCGCGAAGACCTCCGTCGTCTCCGACGTGAGGCTCTTGACCTGCACCGGCTTGCCGGTCTCGCGGGCGGTCCGCAGGGACACCGCCTCGTCGGACCTGTTTTCCACGCCACCCGTCACGCCATCCGGGCCGGCGGCGAGGTACGCCGCCGGTTCTCCCGAAATGCCGAACAATGCGACCGCCGTCATCACCGCAACGCCTGCCGCAAGACATGAACGGACGGTGGCAGTCTTCCGACGTGCCACGAATCCTCCCCCGTGAGTGTCCAGTTGTGTGTGCACCGGGACTGTAGGGAGCGCGGAGCACGCTGCACAAGCATGGTCACGAACTGTGAGGATGAAGGTGGCGATCCGGACTTATCGCCGACTCCCGTCACTGAACGGAGTCCTGGCTGTTCGTAGGGCTTCAGCCCGGACGTGTCGGCCGGCCACCAACAGGACCGACCTCAACGCGGAAAGGAGTCAATGGAATGCAGTCATGTCAATGCGAAAGGCGAGGAATGCAATTCCACCCAGCACACGTCGAGGGGCGCGCCTCGGGCACAGGAAATACCGCGAGCACAACAAGGCTGAGATGCGCCGCGCCGAGATCCGACCCCGGAGACCGCCATCGCCACGGGAGTCGCCTCGGCGCCCTCAGCAACACCCGGCAAGTCGGGCAGTTGTGTCGAGCCGGGTCGGTACGGAAAACCCCGTCACCGCCCCGTCGACACTCCCCCGAACCGTCCATCGATGCAGGTGAGCGGCCCGCCGGGAGCGACTCACCACCGAATTCGTACACCAGTACGAATGAATGCGCAGCCGTTCATCTGAACGATTCGGCGACCTCGACCGAATCGGCGGGGCATTCCACTCTTCGACACCTGGCGGGAGCACAACCAGAGTGGTAAAGGCGCTGGTCGGTCAGCCGCCGAGCGCGTCGATGTCGCGCATCTCCTCGGCCGTCAGGGAGAAATCGAAGATATCGGCGTTGGCCCTGATCCGCTCCGGCGTGACCGACTTGGGGATGACCACGATCTCGTGGTCGATGTGCCAGCGCAGCACCACCTGGGCAGGCGACACGCCGTGCGCGGCGGCGATGCGGGTCAGCACCGGATCGGAGAGGTCGCTGGTCTTGAAGGGGCTGTAGCCCTCCAGCACGACGCCCCGGTCGCGGTGCGCGACGTGGCGCTGCCGGTCGTACAGCGACGGACTCCAGCGGATCTGGTTGACCGCCGGGGTCTCCTCGGTGGCCTGGATCAGCTCGTCGATCTGAGCGGTGCTGTAGTTGCTCACCCCGACCGCCCGGGTCAGGTTCTCGTCCCGGGCCGCCAGCAACTCCCGCCACACCGGGATGCTGTCGGCCGGCGAGGACGGCGGCCAGTGGATCAGCCAGAGGTCGACGTGATCGATGTCGAGCGCGCGCAGACTGGCCTCGATGGTCTCCCGCTCCCGCCCCACCCGGTCCGGCGGCAGCTTGGTGGTGATGAAGATGTCCTCGCGGCGCAGCCCGCTCTCCTTGATCGCCCGGCCGACCTCCTCCTCGTTGCCGTACATGGTGGCGGTGTCGATGTGCCGGTAGCCGGCGTCGAGGGCGGCCAGCACGGCGTCGTAACCGGCCTGGCCGGTGGCCTGCCAGGTGCCGAAGCCGAGCAGCGGCATCCGGACGTCGCCGGGGAGCAGGGCGCTGGGCTGGTCGAGGTGCTGGTCCATACCGCCGTTCTACCCGTGATCGCCGGTGACATGCCCCGGAACCGGGCAACCGGCGGAGCCGGGCGGTTTGCCGGAGAATGCCGGTGTGGCGGACCGTCTGGAGGAGTATCGGCGCAAGCGGGACGCGGCACGTACCCCGGAACCGGTGCCGCCGGAGCGGCCGCGCCGGCGGCGGAAGGCCGGCGAGGCCCGGTTCGTGATCCAGCAGCACCACGCCCGCGCGCTGCACTGGGACCTGCGGCTGGAGCACGACGGGGTGCTCGCCTCCTGGGCGGTGCCGCGCGGCCTGCCCCGCGACACCGGGCGCAACCACCTGGCCGTGCACACCGAGGACCACCCGATGGAGTACCTCGACTTCCACGGCGAGATCCCGGCCGGCGAGTACGGCGGCGGGACGATGACCGTGCACGACCGGGGCACCTACCAGTGCGAGAAGTGGCGCGACGACGAGGTGATCGTGGTGCTGCACGGCGCGCGCACCAGCGGCCGCTACGTCCTCTTCGCCACCGGCGGCCGCGACGGGCGGGACTGGATGGTCCGCCGCACCGACCCGCCCCCGCCCGGCTGGACGAGCATGCCGGAGCTGGTCCGCCCGATGCACCCCACCCCGTCGGGCCGGTTGCCCGGCGACAGCTCCCAGTGGGGTTACGAGCTGCGCTGGGACGGCGTACGGGCGATGGCGTACGTCTCCGGCGGCCGGCTGCGGCTGCTGTCGGAGACCGACGAGGACGTCACCGGCGGGTACCCCTGGCTGCGGGACATGGCCGAGGCGCTGGCCCCGACGGAGGCCGTGCTGGACGGCGTCCTGGTCCGGATCGATCCCGCCGGCCGGGTCCGTCCGGCCCGGACGGGTCGGGCCGGCCCCGACGCGCAGTTCCTGCTCTTCGATCTGCTCTGGCTGGAGGGCGTGACCAGCCTCGACGTGCCGTACGCGCAGCGCCGGGAGCTGCTCGACGGTCTGGCGCTGGCCGGGCCGCACTGGCAGACTCCGCCGTGGTTCCCCGGCGCCGGCGCCGAGGCGCTGGACACGGCCCGCGGGCAGGGGCTGCCCGGGGTGGTGGCCAAGCGGCTGGACTCGATCTACGAGCCGGGCCGCCGCAGCCGCCGCTGGCTCAGCATCGAGGCAGGCTGACGGCGAGGAGCATCGTGTACCTGACCCACCTGGAGTGCCCGCGCTGCGGACGGGAGCACGACGCCGACCGACCGGCCAACCTGTGTGGGTGCGGCTCGCCGCTGCTGGCCCGCTACGACCTCGCGGCCGTGGCCGAGGCGGTGACGCCGGAGCGGTTCGGCCTGCGCCCGGCCGACCTGTGGCGCTACCGCGAGGTGCTGCCGGTGGCCGACGAGCGGCACGTCACCACGTTGGGCGAGGGCTGGACGCCGCTGTTGCGCGCGCCGTCGTACGGGGCGGAGATCGGCATCCCGGACCTGATCGTCAAGGACGAGGGGCTGACGCCGACCGGGTCGTTCAAGGCGCGCGGCGCGGCGGTGGGGGTGAGCCGGGCCCGGGAGCTGGGCGTCGAGCGGATCGCCATGCCGACCAACGGCAACGCCGGGGCGGCCTGGGCCACATACGCGGCCCGGGCCGGCCTGGGCGCGACCATCGCCATGCCGCTGGACGCGCCGACCATCTGCCGGCGGGAGTGCCTGGCCGCGGGCGCGGACCTGCGCCTGGTGGACGGGCTGATCAGCGACGCCGGCCGGTGGGTGACGAAGCTGGTCGCCGACTCCGGCGGGACGGTCTTCGACGCGGGCACGCTGCGCGAGCCGTACCGGCTGGAGGGCAAGAAGACCATGGGGTACGAGATCGTCGAGCAGCTCGGCTGGCAGGTGCCCGACGTGATCATCTATCCGACCGGCGGCGGGGTCGGGTTGATCGGCATCCACAAGGCCATGCACGAGCTGCGTGAGCTGGGCTGGGTGGAGGACAAGCTCCCCCGCCTGGTCGCGGTGCAGTCCACCGGGTGCGCCCCGGTGGTGCGGGCGTTCGCCGCCGGACAGGACCGGGCGGAGCCCTGGGCGGACGCGCACACCGTCGCCTTCGGCATCACCGTCCCCGCGCCGCTGGGCGACGAGCTGATCCTGGCCGCGCTGCGGGAGAGCAGCGGCACGGCGCTCGCCGTCGACGACGCGGAGATCCTGGCCGACCTGCGAAACTTCGCCCGCCGGGAGGGGCTGCTGCTCTGCCCGGAGGGGGCGGCCTGCCTCTCCGCCGCCCGGCACCTGCGCGCCGGCGGCTGGATCCGGGCCGGGGAGCGGGTGGTGGTGCTGAACACCGGGGCGGGGCTGAAGTATCCGGAGACGGTGGACGTCTCCGGCGT
>NZ_JAEVHN010000032.1:0-23707 GCF_016803375.1 Micromonospora sp. 4G55 | reverse complement strand
GTCGGCCGCCCCGGCGAAGCGGGCGAAGGAGGGACCGCAGATCGCGGTGAGCCGTCGGGTGATCTCCATTGCGCCGGTGGAACGTGCTGCTGCCGCCATGCCGGTCATCGTACACATGTTCGAAAGACCTGGCGGCGGGTCGGGCGAAGAGGCCGGGTCGCGGGCGGTGCCCGGCCGGTAACGTGACGCCCGTGACCAAGAAGACCTCCGCGCCCGTCGCGAACCGGGTGCCCGCCGAGCGCACCCACCACGGCGACACCGTCATCGACGAGTACGCCTGGCTCGCCGCCAAGGACGACCCGGCGACGATCGCCCACCTGACCGCCGAGAACGCGTACACCGAGGCCCGCACGGCGCACCTGGAAGGGCTGCGCGCGGAGCTGTTCGAGGAGACCCGCCGGCGCACCCAGGAGACCGACCTGTCGGTGCCCAGCCGCAAGGACGGCTACTGGTACTACACCCGCACCGTCGAGGGCCAGCAGTACGGCGTGCACTGCCGCCGGGCGGTCCGCGACGGCGAGACGGTGCCGCCGGTCAGCGCGGACGGCGCTCCGCTCGACGGCGAGGAGGTGCTGCTCGACGGCAACCTGCTCGCCGAGGGGCACGACTTCTTCGCCCTCGGCGCGTTCGACGTCAGCCCGGACGGGCGCTGGCTGGCGTACTCGACGGACTTCGCCGGCGACGAGCGGTTCACCCTGCGGATCAAGGACCTGACCACCGGCGAACTGCTGGCCGACGAGGTGCCCG
The DNA here is from genome assembly GCF_016803375.1 of Micromonospora sp. 4G55. NCBI lineage: Bacteria > Bacillati > Actinomycetota > Actinomycetes > Micromonosporales > Micromonosporaceae > Micromonospora > Micromonospora sp. 4G55. The sequence continues at coordinate 22,960 of NZ_JAEVHN010000032.1, read as the reverse complement.
GCACCTTCTACGGCAGCGCCTGGTCGGCGGACGCCTCGGTGCTCTTCTACGTCACGGTGGACGAGGCGTGGCGGCCCAACCGGGTGTGGCGGCACGCCGTCGGCACCCCGTCGACCGAGGACGTGGTGGTGCACCAGGAGGACGACGAGCGGTTCTGGGTCGGCGTCGACCTGACCCGCTCCGAGCGCTTCGTGCTCATCGACATCCACAGCAAGGTGACCAGCGAGGTCCGGGTCATCCCGGCCGGCAACCCCACCGGCGAGCCGGCCGTGATCGCCCCGCGCCGGCAGGGGATCGAGTACACGGTCGAGCACCACGGCCACCGGTTCCTGATCCTGCACAACGACGGCGCGGAGGACTTCGCGCTGGCGTACACCTCGGCGGACGCACCGGGCGACTGGGTGCCGCTGATCGAGCACTCCCCCGGCACCCGGCTGGAGTCGGTCGACGCCTTCTCCGACCACCTGGTCGTCTCGCTGCGCAGCAACGGCCTCACCGGCCTGCGGGTCATCCCGGTCGGCGACGGCGACGCCCACGACATCGACTTCCCGGAGCCGATCTACAGCGTCGGTCTGGACGCCAACCCGGAGTACCGCACCCGGGAGATCCGGCTGCGCTACACCTCCCTGGTCACCCCGGACTCGGTGTACGACTACGACCTGGTCTCCCGGCAGATGGTGCTACGCCGGCGCAAGCCGGTCCGGCCGGGGCCGGACGGGCGGGCGTACGACCCGGCCGACTACGAGCAGCACCGCGACTGGGCGCTCGCCGACGACGGCACCCGGGTGCCGATCTCGCTGGTCTGCCGCGCCGGCACGCCCAAGGACGGCTCGGCTCCCTGCGTGATCTACGGGTACGGCTCGTACGAGGCCAGCATGGACCCGTGGTTCTCCATCGCCCGGCTCTCCCTGCTCGACCGGGGCGTCGTCTTCGCCGTGGCGCACATCCGCGGCGGCGGTGAACTGGGCCGGCGCTGGTACGACGAGGGCAAGCTGCTGGCCAAGAAGAACACCTTCACCGACTTCGTGGCCTGCGCCCGCCACCTGGTCAAGGCCGGCTGGACGGCCGGTGACCGGCTGGTCGCGCGGGGCGCCTCGGCCGGCGGGCTGCTGATGGGCGCGGTCGCCAACCTGGCCCCGGACGCGTTCGCCGGGATCGTGGCGCAGGTGCCCTTCGTCGACGCGCTCACCTCGATCCTCGACCCGTCGCTGCCGCTGACCGTCACCGAGTGGGAGGAGTGGGGCAACCCGCTCGCCGACCCGGAGGTGTACGCGTACATGAAGTCGTACACCCCGTACGAGAACGTGGCGGCCGTCGACTACCCGGCCATCCTCGCGGTGACCAGCCTCAACGACACCCGGGTGCTCTACCACGAGCCGGCGAAGTGGATCGCCCGGCTGCGGGCGGTCGCCCCGCAGGGCGACTACCTGCTCAAGACCGAGATGGGCGCCGGGCACGGCGGCCCGAGCGGCCGGTACGACTCCTGGCGCGAGGAGGCGTTCATCAACGCCTGGATCCTCGACAAGCTCGGCCGCGCCTGAGGCCGCCGGTTTGACCAGTCACGACGAGGGCCGGGCGGACGAGGAGTCGCCCGGCCCGGACGTACCGGCGCCGGAACCGGCCACGGAACCGGAAGCGCAGGCGGGAGCGGGCGCGGCCCGGCGCGGGCCGGCCTGGCTGATCGTCGGCGTGGTCGGCGCCACCCTGCTGATCTGCTGCTGCTCGGCGGTGGTCGGCCTGGCCCTCTCCTGGTCCGCCGGCCTCCTGCACTCCCGCTGATCCCACCGCCCCCGGGCGGTCAGCGGGAGCGGCCGGGCGGGGCCGCGCCGACCAGCGCCGCCGCCTCGCCGGTGCGGACCATCCGCTGCCAGCGCAGCCGGTTGCCGATCACCGCGGTGACCGCCGACTGCACCACCACCAGGTACATCACCTGCCGGTAGACCAGTTGCTGCAACGGCAACGCCCACAGTGGGCCGTAGCCCTCCCGGTCCAGTCGCAGCGCGTACGCGGCGGTCAGCCCCTGGAGCAGGAGCAGCCCCAGCCAGGCCAGCACGAGCGTCGACCAGGGCAGGAAGAGCAGGCCGTAGACGGCGTACACGTCGACCGCCGGGGCGGCCAGCGGCAGCACGATCTGGAACACCGTCAGGTACGGCAGGCCCCGCCGGCCCAGCTTGCCCCCGGCCCCCGGCTCGCGCAGGGCGTGCCGGTGCTTCCACATCGCCTGCATGGTGCCGTAGCACCAGCGGTAGCGCTGCCGCCAGAGCTGGCGCAGCGAGGAGGGCGCCTCGGTCCAGGCGATCGCCGCCTCCTCGTACACCACCCGCCAGCCGGCCCGGAGCACCTGCATGGTCAGGTCGGTGTCCTCGGCGAGGGTGTCCGATCCGACGCCGCCGACGGCGAGCAGCACCTCGCGGCGGAACGCGCCGATCGCGCCGGGGATGGTCGGCATGCACTCCAGCACGTCGTACATCCGGCGGTCGAGGTTGAAGCCGATCACGTACTCCAGGTGCTGCCAGCGGCCCAGCAGCCGACGCCGGTTGGCGACCTTGGTGTTGCCGGAGATCGCCCCGACGGTGCGATCGGCGAAGCCCTGCACCAGCCGGTGCACGGTGTCCGGCTGGAAGACGGTGTCCCCGTCGACCAGCACCAGCAGGTCGGCCCGGGCGGCCCGGATGCCGGTGTTCAGCGCGGCCGGCTTGCCGGCGTTGGCCTGCCGGATGACCCGCACCCCGCGCAGGCCCATTCGCTCCACGATCTCGGCGGTGCCGTCGCTGGAGCCGTCGTCCACCACGATCACCTCCAGCGCCGGGTACGCGCTGGCCACCAGCGATCGCACCGTCGCCGCGATGTTGGCCGCCTCGTTGTACGCGGGCACGATCACCGAGACCGGCGCGGTGACCGGCGGCCGGGGGTGCCGGGGCCGGCGTACCCGGCGGACGTGGATCTGCGCGCAGACCACCTGCACCGCCAGCCGGGCGATGCCGAGCACCAGCGCGACGGCGAGCAGCAGGTTCATCCCGTTGGCCGCCCACTCGGCCCCGGTCTGGGTCCAGCGCAGCGCGTACCCGCCCAGCCGGGTGCCGGCGCTCGCCGGGACGGTCGAGGGCGGCGCGTCGATCCCCTCGGAGACGGTGGTGAACCGGTAGCCCTGCTTCGACAGCCGGGTCAGCAGCTGGTCCACCGCGGTGACGGTCTGGCCGCGGTCACCGCCGCCGTCGTGCATGAGCACCACCGCGCCCCGCCCCGGCTGGGGAGTCGCCGCCCGGACGATCGCCGGTACGCCGGGACGCTGCCAGTCCTTGGCGTCCAGGTCGGCGAGCACGGCCACGTGCCCGCTGCCGGCGGCGGCGCGCAGCGCGTCGTACCCGGCGGCGGTCAGCGTCGGGGTGGTGGACGAGAAGGGGGGCCGGAGCAGGGTGACCTCCCGGCCGGTGGCCGCGGCGATCGCCTTGCGGGTCAGCGACAGCTCCAGGCCGGCCCGCGAGCCCGAGACCGTGGCGAGGTCGGCGTGGGTGTAGGTGTGCGAGCCGAGCTCGTGCCCCTCGTCGAGGATCCGCCGGACCAGCTCGGGGTGCGCGTTGACCCGGGAGCCGACCACGAAGAAGGTGGCGTGCGCCCCGTGCCGGCGCAGCACGTCGAGCACCCTGGGCGTCCACTCCGGGTCCGGCCCGTCGTCGAAGGTGAGCGCGACCGTGCGGTCCGGCATCCGCCGGCTGACCGGTTCGGCCTGGTCCAGCCGCAGCACCGGCCCGCCGTCGGTGACCGTCCTCGGCGCGGGCACGTCCGGGGGCGGCGGACGGCCCGGACCGCCGGCGAGCCCGGTGACCAGCCCGTTGACGGTCAGCGCGGCGAGCAGCAGGAGCAGGCCGAGCAGGAGCAGCACCCAGTGGGCCCGCGGGTCGCGGCGGGCGATGTGGCGCGCCACGGTCAGTGGGGCTTGCCGGGCGAGCGGCTGGGCTTGGCGGTACGCCGCACATCGCCCTGGCCGGGCACGCTGACGGACGGCCCCGGGCGTGCGGTCGTGGCGACGGACGGACCGGCCGTCCGGGTGGGCGTCGGCGCGGCGGTGCTGGTCACCGGGGACGGTCGCGACGAGGCCGCCGGGCTGCCCGGCTGACTCAGTTCCTCCGGGGCGTCCACGCCCGCTTCGATCGGCGGTCGCGCCCGGGGGTCGGTCCAGCCCGGCAGCGGGACGGTGCTGTCGCCGAAGAGTCCGGCCAGGATGAGCCCGATGCTGGTGAGCAGGCCGAGCCCCATCGCGGTCCCGGCGATCGTCATGAGCCGGCGCCGCTTCCCGGTCTTGTCGACGAACACCGGCGGCACACCGCCCGGCTGGTTGTGCATCTGGTGATCTCCCTGCCCCGCCGCCCGCGGTTCCACCTCCGCTGGCGGGCTTCCGGAGTCACAAGCGCCGTGGCCGTACCCGGTGTTACACCGCTCAGGCCGTGCGCAGCTCCTCGACCGCGGTGCTGGCGCGCAGGAGGAGCAGGCCGACCGCGACCGTCACCAGCACCGCGGCCAGGGCGCCGGCGCCGACCAGGGCCAACTGCTCCAGGGGTACGCCGGGCGTCACCGTGACCTCGGGCACCCACCCGGTCCGCAGGTACTGCGCCCGGGTCGCCGGGTCCGCGCAGAGCGACTCGGCGCCGTCGCAGAACTCGGTGGAGTAGCCGCCACCGGTCACCGCGTGACCGGCCACGCCCCGGCTGAGCAGCAGGCCCACGGTGAGCGCGAGCCCCACCGCCGGCACCGCCGGCGCCAGCGCCTGCCAGGCGATCGACCGGGCGAGCGTCCCCCGGGGCACCCCGGTGGCGACCAGCGCCGCGTACGCCCGCCGTCGGGCGACGATCCCCTCGACCAGGGCGACGATCAGCCCGCCGGCGGCGATCGCCATGGCCACGCCGACCGCCAGGTCGACGAGGTCCACCGTGCGCAGGTAGAAGCCGTCGCTGCCGCCCCGGTCCTGGCCGGTGAGCCGTTCGACCTCGGCGTGCGCCTCGAACGAGGCCCGCATCCCGGCCGCGCCGGCACCCACGATCACCGCGGCCAGCAGGGCGGCGAAGGTGCGGCTGCCGGCCCACGGGTCGCTGGTCAACCGCCGGGACGCCAGCAGCGCGGCCGGACGCCGGGCGTACCGGTGCAGCAGCCGACCCGAGGTGTACGACAGCCAGCCGGTGCCGACCACCACCCCGGTCAGCGCGGCGAGCCCGCCCCCGAGCAGCAGCAGCGGCGGCAGCAGCAGCGGGGGTTCCCGGTGGTGGTCCTGGTACCAGTCGAGCACCGGGTCCAGGGCGGCGAAGGCGGCGAGGCCGACGACGATCAGCAGTCCTGCCCACGGCCCGGGCGCGCGTTCCCGGCGGACCTTGCGCACCACGCCGAACGGGGTGGCGGTGACCCGGCGCAGCAGCACCGCGCCGACCAGCGCCGCCGCCAGCGGCAGCCCGAGCACCACCGCCACGATCACTCCGGGGGCCGGGAGCACGTCGGTGGGAAGCGCGAGCCGCCCCCGCGCGTCCGGCACGTCGAGCAGCCGCCGGCCGACGAGGAGGACGGCCAGCCCGAGGAGGGTCCCGAGGAGGCTGGCCAGGCCGGTCTCCAGCACCGCGAGCCGGGTCACCTGGCCGGGGGTGGCGCCGGCCAGGCGCAGGGCGGCGAGTCGCCGGTCCCGGGCGGGGGCGCCGAGCCGGGCGCACTGCCCGGCCAGCGCCAGCACCGGGACGGTGAGCAGGAGCAGCGCGATCGCGGTGCCGCCGCGCAGGCCGGGCTCGCGGAGCAGTGCGTTGCCGTACTGCTCGGAGATGTTGCGGCCGTCGCAGCAGCGGGGGGTGGGGATGGCGAGCACGGTGAGCGCGGCCAGGCCGGCGAGGGTGGCCAGGGCGGCGCTGAGCGCGGTCAGCACCACCCGGGCGGTGTCGGTGCGGTTGCCGGCCAGGGCGAGCCGGAGCAGGACGGCGGGCCTCACCGGGCGCCGCCGGCGAACGGCAGGTCGAGTCCGAGCCCGCTGGCGTCGACCGCCCCGTCGCGGAGCATCACCTCCCGGTCGGCGTACGCGGCGATCCGCGGCTCGTGGGTGACCAGCACGACGCTGGTGCGCTGCTGCCGGGCGAGCCGGACCAGCTGGGTGAGCACCTGCTCGCCGCTGAGCGTGTCCAGCGCGCCGGTCGGCTCGTCGGCGAAGAGCACCCGGGGCTCGGTGACCAGGGCCCGCGCGGTGGCGCACCGCTGCTGCTGCCCGCCGGACATCTCGCCGGGCCGGACGTCGGCCACCTCGGCCACGCCGAGCCGATCCAGCCAGCCGAGCGCCGCCACCCGCGCTTCTCGCCGCCCCGTGCCGGCGAGAAGCAGCGGGAGGGCGACGTTCTCCGCCGCGGTCAGCTCGGCGACGAGCTGGCCGAACTGGAAGAGCACCCCGAACTCGGTGCGCCGCAGCCGGGACCGGTCCGCCTCCGACCAGGTGTCGATCCGCTCGCCGCGCCAGATGACCTGGCCCGCGTCCGGGCGGAGGATCCCGGCCAGGCAGTGCAGCAGGGTCGACTTGCCGCAGCCGCTGGGGCCGGTGACGGCGACGATCTCACCCTCGGCGACGTCGAGGGTGACGCCGCGCAGGGCGGGTGTCGGCCCGTACGCCTTCACCACACCGCGAGCCTGGAGTTGCGTCACGAGTGCACCTCCCGGTGCCAGTCGGCGACCCGGTCCAGGGTGGTCCGCAGCCACCTCAGGTCGGCGTCGAGGTGGGCGATGGCGTAGTCGGCCGAGACCACGTCATCGAGGGTGGCCGAGGATGCCGTCTTGACGGCGGTCAGTTCGCGCAGCCGGTCGGTGTGCGCTCGCCCCTGCGCGACCAGGTACGAGCGGGCGGCGCTCACGTCGGCGACCAGCAGCGCCACCACCACCTTGGCGAAGAGCGTGCTGGTGACGTACGGCGCCGGTGGCTCGACGGTGCCGAGCCACCGGTCCAGCGCCTCGCGGCCCTGGCCGGTGAGCTGGTACGCCGTCCGGTCCGGACCGGCCTCGCGCTCCTGCCCGGTGGCGACCACCAGACCGTCGCGCGCCAACCGGCCGAGGGTGGCGTAGACCTGCCCGAACGCCAGCGGCTTGGCCCGGGGCAGCCGGGCGTCGTGGGCACGCTTCAGCTCGTACCCGTGCCGGTTCCCGGCGGCGAGCAGCCCCAGCAGGACGTGCGACGTGGACACCGGGCCACTATTCACTCAGTGAATAGCAGGTGTCAAGCGTCGTCGATGCGGTTCAGCGGCTCCAGGCCGGGTCGCGGCCGGCGCGGCCGAGCAGGCGGTCCAGCTCGGTGCAGTCCGGGCCGGTCGCCATCTCCGGACCGAAGGCGCCCATCTGGCGGCCCATCGGGCCCATCCCGTCCAGGAACCGGTGGCCGGCGGCGGTGACCTCGGGCGCGGGCTGGTACGGCTGGCCGGTGGCCGTGGCCAGGTCCCAACCGTGCACGGCCAGGTCGATGATCCCCATCAGGCCGACCGTCTCCTGGGGCAGCCCCATGCCGGGCGAGGCGCCCTCCTCGGCGGCCGGGTCGGCCCACGCCTCGACCAGCCGGGCGGTCTCGTCGGCGAACCGGTCCCGCCACCCCTCGGTCAGGTGGTCCGTCTTCGCCGACCAGTCCACCTCGCGCCGCCGGGCGAGCGTCTGGAAGTTGACCACCACGTCGTACAGGTGGTTGGCCAGGTCCCGGACGGTGTAGTCCGGGCACGGCGTGGGCAGGTCCAGCTGATCGTCGGTGATCGCCCGGACCACCGCCACGGTTCGCGGTGCGGCGGCGGCCAGCAGATCGCTAGTCTTCGTTCCCATAGGGCCAGCGTACGAAGGCGGTCTTGAACGAATGCGACAGCCACGCGGGGACAACCGGGGCATCCTCGACCCGGACCGGCTGCGCCGGGAGGTGCGGTTCCGCCGGCACCTGCCGGCCCCCGCGCTGCGCCCCTGGGTCGAGCACTACTGGCTGATCGACTGGGCGCTGAGCGCGCCGTTCGCGCAGCAACTGGTGCCGCATCCGGCGGTCAACGTCGTCTTCCAGCGCTCCGAGGGCGGCCCGGAGACCGCCGAGATCGCCGGCGTCGGGCAACGGCTCTTCTCGATCACCCTGACCGGCACCGGCCGGGTCAGCGGGATCCAGTTCCGCCCGGGCGGCTTCCGGCCGTTCTGGCGACGCCCGGTCGCCGAGCTGACCGGCGAGCGCCGGCCGCTCGCCGAGGTCCCCGACGCCGCCCGGGCCGCCGCCGCTCCGGGGCCGACAAGGGCCACTGCGCGGGTACGGACACCGAGCGCCGCCGCGCGCTGGACGCCTTCCTGACCGCCTGGGCGCCGGAGCCGACCCGGCGGCGACCGAGGCGATGGCGCTGGCCGAGGCGATCCGCACCGACCGCGGTGTGCTGCGGGTGGACGACCTCGCGCGCCGGCACGGCACCTCCACCCGACGGTTGCAGCGCCTCTTCCTGGACCACGTCGGGGTCGGCCCGAAGTGGGTGATCCGCCGCTACCGGCTCCAGGAGGCGATCGAGCGGGCCGCCGAGGGGCCGCCCGACTGGTCCGCGCTCGCCGCCGACCTCGGCTACAGCGACCAGGCCCATCTGGTCCGCGACTTCACCGCCGTCACCGGCGTCTCCCCTACGGCCTACGTCCGCTCCCTGCGCTGACCCGACTGGCCCCCACCCGGCACGGGGCCCCTACCCACACCTCACCCAGCGTGACTCCGCGTGAGGACGGTCGCCGGTCACTCTGCACACCTGCGAGACGGGAAAGAGCCGTGCGGTCAGCGGCGGCGGCGGACGGCCACCACGGCGACGTCGTCGTGGATCTCCGGCGGGGCCAGCTCGACCAGCAGGCGATGGCAGAACCGGTCGAGGTCGTCGTCCACCCGGGCGGCGCACGCGGCCAGCGCGGCCAGGCCCTCGTCGATGGTGGCGTCCCGCCGCTCGATCAGGCCGTCGGTGTAGAGCACCAGCGTCGCGCCGGCCGGCAGGACGAACTCCAGGTCGTCGGGACGCTCGGCCCGTACCCCCAGCAGGGGCGCCGGCTGCTGGACGAAGTCCACCCGGCCGTCGACGCTCACCAACGCCGGCAGGTGCCCGGCGCTGGCCAGCCGGATCCGACCGCTGGGCGGGTGCAGCAGCAGGATGCAGAGGGTGGCCAGCTCGTTGCGGAGCAACGTCCGCATCAGCTCGTTGAGCCGGTCCAGGATGACCCCCGGCTGGTGCCCCTCCACCGCGTACGCCCGCACGGCGTGCCGCAGCTCGGCCATCACCGTGGCGGCGTGCAGCGAGTGGCCGGCCACGTCACCGATCGCCACCAACAGGTGGCCGTCGAGCATCACCAGCTCGTAGAAGTCGCCGCCCACCTCGGTCTGCGCGCTGGCCGGCTCGTACCGGACGGCCAGGTCCAGTCCGGCGACCTCGGGCAGCCGCCGGGGCAGCAGGCTCCGCTGCAGGGTGACGGCGATCCGATGCTCCTCGTCGAACGACCGCTGCGCCTCCACCGCCGAGGCGACCGCCTGGGCGAGCTGCACCAGCACCGGCGTGCGCGCGGTCTGGGTCGCGGACGGCACCACCACGTAGAGCGGGGCGCGGTCCTCGCGCAGCCGGGCGGCGGCCACGGTCACCGTGTCCCCCGCCGGCCAGGAGACCAGGCCCCACTCGCCCGGGTCGTTCACCCGGACGGTGGCCCCGGTTGGCACGCCGGTGTCGTCCACCACCCAGGGCACGATCGTCGGCTTCGCGCCCGGCCCGGCGGCGATCCCGGCCAGGCAGTCGCCGTCGAAGGTCTCGGCGATCACCGCCGCCGGGCTCTTGAAGATGTTGGCCGCGCCCGCCGCCGCCGTTTCCAGCAGGCGGGCGAAGTTCGGGGCGGCGTGCACCGCGACGGTGGTGTCGGCCAGCCCGGTGAGTCGCTCGGCGAGGAACTCCGCGCGCTGCCGCGCCTGGTAGTAGCGCAGCACCGCGTGGGCGGTGGCGACCAGTTCCTCCGGCTCGATCGGCTCGGCCAGGTAGGCGTCCGCGCCCCGGGTCAGCCCCTGCGCCCGGTCCACCACGTCGACCGCGTGCGCGGACACGTGGATCACCGGCATCGCCGGGTGGTCCGCCTTGATCCGCTCGCAGACGTCGAAGCCGCTCAGGTCGGGCAGCCGTACGTCGAGCACCACCAGGTCGATCGGGTCCTTCGCGACCCGTTCCAGCGCCTCGGTGCCGGTCTCCGCCTCACGGACCGCGAAGCCGGCCCGGGTCAGCCAGCTGACCAGCAGGTAGCGCTTGGTGCGACTGTCGTCGACCACCAGCACCGTCGCCTGGTCGCCGACCATCGTCAGGCCCCGCTCGCCGGTAGGACGACGGTGAAGGTGCTGCCCCGGCCGGGCTCGCTGGTCAGCTCCAGCGTCCCACCGAGCAGGGTCACCAACCGCCGCGCGTACGGCAGGCCGAGGCCGGTGCCGCCGACCCGGCTGGCCCCCGGCACCTGGTAGAACTCCTCGAAGATCCGTTCGTGCAGCTCCGGGCGGATGCCGACGCCGGTGTCGGAGACCGACAGGCGCCACCGCTCGTCGTCCCGCTGCGCGGTCATCCGCACCTCGCCGCGCTCGGTGAACTTGAGCGCGTTGTGCAGCAGGTTGCGCAGCACCTGGGAGAGCAGCACCTCGTCCGAGCGGAGCACGGCCGCCGCCGGCGGTTCCTCCACCACCAGCTCGACGGCCGACCGGTTGGTCAGCGCCCGCAGGGTGCCGCGCAGCTGGCCGAAGACCGCCCGCAGGTCGACGTCGGCCCACTCCGGCTCGATCCGCCCGGACTCCGCCTTGGCCAGATCGAGCAGGGCGTTGACCAGGGAGAGCAGGTCGGCCGCCGAGGCCCGGATCAGCTCCACCTGCTCGGACTGCTCGGGGGTGAGCGGGTCGGAGGCGGAGTCGGTGAGCAGCCGCCCCAACCCGATGATCGCGGTCACCGGGGCGCGCAGCTCGTGGCTGACGTTGGCCAGGAAGCGGCTCTTCGACTCGCTGGCCGTCCGCAGCTGCGCCGACTTCTCGTCCAGCTCGGCGTAGAGCGCCACCACGCCGCGGTTGGTCTCCTCCAGCTCCTCGGAGAGCTGGGTGTAGAGCGCCATCACGCCCCGGTTGGTCTCCTCCAGCTCGGCGTTGAGCACCGCCAGCTCGTCGCGCTGGCTGCGGACCTCGTCCAGCGCCGCGATGAGCTGCTCGTTCTGGGTGGCGAGCTCGTCCAGGGCACTGCCTGGCGCGCTGTGCCCGAGCTCGGCGCGCAGCTCGGCCAGCCGCGCCTCGGTCAGCGCCTGGGCGGCGGCCGGGACACGTCGGGACATCCTCACGACCGTATCCCCCTCCTCGCTGGTCACCCCCAGTGTGTCCACCAAACGCGCCACCGCGCCCGACTGTGGCTCGTACCGGCCGTCGGGCAGCGGGCTGGCCGGGGTGAGGTCGACGCGCAGCGCGGGGCGGCCGTCCCGGCCGTGCACCACGTGGAAGGCGACGTCCGCGCCGCCGACGGTACGCAGCAGGTCACGGGCGACCTCACTGAGCGCGGTGGCGAGCCGGACCTGGTCCTGGTGCTCCAGACCGACGGCGGCGGCGACCTCCCGGCCGCGTTGGCGGACGAGGAAGATGTCCTGCTCCACCCGCAGCGTCATCTGCAGCAGCGGCTCGCCGGCGCTCATGACGGTGTCCTGGCCGCCAGCACGCAGGCGTCGTCGCGGCGGACGCCGGCGTCCCGCAGCAGGGTCGCGGCGAGCACCAGCGGGGATCGCCCGGTCAGCCCGGGGTAGTCGCCGATCCGCCACCGGTCGACCACGCCGTCGCTGTGCATGACCAGGGTCGCCTCGGGCGGGAAGGCGTAGTCGTACTCCCGGACGGACGGTCGCTGGTGCCCGGCGATGCCGGGCAGCGAGACCAGGCCCCGCCGCTCGTCGGCGGCCCCGAGGACGACGCCGGTGATGTTGCCGAGCCCGGCGTACCGGAGCACGCCGGCCGACGGGTCCAGCTCGGCCACGGCCAGGGCCGCGCCCCGGGTGTGCGTCATCGCGCGGTGCAGGTGCTGCACCACGGTGGCGGGCGGGGCGGCCGGCGCGGTACGGAAGGCGGCCAGTGCGGCGTCGGCGGCCGCGCCCGCCAGCGCCCCGTGCCCCAGGCCGTCGCAGACCAGCACCTGGTACCGACCCTCGACCACCCGTACGGCGTGCCCGTCGCCGCTGACCTGCTCGCCACTGATCGGCCGGGTCAGTCCGGCGCCCAGGCGGGGCGCACCGGCGCCGCCTTCGGCCACACCTGCACGGCGAGGACGGTGCCCTTGCCCGGCCGGGACCAGGCGTCGTACCAGCTGGCCTGGCGGCTGATCGCGCCCAGGCCGATGCCGAGGGTGCCGGTGGTGGAATGGCCGTCCCGGGAGGAGACGGTCAGGTCCGCCATGCCGGGACCGGAGTCGATCGCGATCAGCTCCACGCCGGCGTGGTCGCCGTCGCGGACCGGCCGCAGCAGCAGCAGTCCTTCCTGGGCGTGCTTGACCAGGTTGCTGGTCAGCTCGGCGGCGACGATGGCGAGTTCGGCGACCCGGTTGGGGTCGAGGCCGAGCTGCTCGCCGAGGCGTTCGGCGGCCCGCCGCACCGAGCTGGCGGCGCTGCTGTTCTCCACCCGGAACCAGTTGCCGGGGTCGGGAACGGCGTGGATGTTCACCGGGACCACTTGGTGACGGTGATCCGGGTGCCCTCGCCGACGACGGTCTGGATGTCGAAGTCGTCGACCAGGCGTCGGGCCCCGCTGAGGCCCAGCCCGAGGCCGCCCCCGGTGGTGTAGCCGTCGGTCAGCGCGAGGTCGAGGTCGGGGATGCCGGGGCCGGTGTCGGCGAAGACCACCCGTACGCCCCGGCGCCGGCCGTCCTCGACCACCGTCACCTCGGCACCGCCGCCCCCGCCGTAGATCAGCGTGTTGCGGGCCAACTCGCTCGCCGCGGTGACGAGCTTCGTCTGGTCGACCAGGGAGAGCTTGGCGGCCACCGCGACGGTACGCACCAGCTGCCGGACGCGGACGACGTCCTCGTCGCTGCCGATCGCCTGTGCCTTCGGGCCCAGGTCGACGCCCGCGGTCATGGTGATGTCGCCGCCGTTCCCGGCTCCACGTCCTGCGGATCGTCGTCGAACCCGAGGTCGTCGTCCGCCCGGCTCGCCGCGATCAGTTCCATGCCGCGCTCGACGTTCAGCGCGGTCCGGATGCCGTGCAGCGACAGGCCCAGCTCGACCAGCGTGATGGCGACCGCGGGACGCATCCCGACGACCACCGTCTCGGCGTCGAGCACCTTGGAGATCGAGGCGATGGTGGAGAGCATCCGCCCGACGAAGGAGTCGACGATGTCCAGCGCCGTGATGTCGATGATCACACCGTGCGAGCCGGTGGCCACGATCCGCTCGGCCAGGTCCTCCTGGAGGGCGACGGCCGTCTGATCGGACATGTCGATCTGGATGGAGACCAGCAGGATGTCGCCGATCTTCAGGATCGGCACCCGCTCCATCACGCCTCCCGGCGCGGGTGGCGGCGAGCCGTCTCGACGCCGGTGAGCCGCAGCACGTGCCGCAGCGCGTCGGCAAGGCTGGCCTTGGTGGCGATGTCCCCGAACTCGATGCCGAGGGCGACGATGGTCTGGGCGATCTGCGGCCGGATGCCGGAGATGATGCAGTCGGCGCCCATCAGTCGGGCGGCCACCACCGTCTTGAGGATGTGCTGGGCGACCTGCGTGTCGACGGCCGGCACACCGGTGATGTCGATGATCGCGTACGGCGAGCCGGTGTCGACCAGGGTCTGCAGCAGCCGCTCCATCACCACCTGGGCGCGGGCCGAGTCGAGCGTGCCGACCAGCGGCACGGCGACCACGCCGTCCCAGATCTTGACCACCGGGGTGGAGAGTTCGAGCAGCTGCTCGGCCTGGTCGGCGATCAGGCCCTCGCGGGCCTGCACGTACGTCTCGAAGGTGGACAGGCCCATCTGGTCGACCACGCCGTTGAAGGCGAGGACGTCGCGCAGCGACAGCGCCCCGTCGGCGCCGTCGGCCAGCTCGACCAGCACCTCCTTGAGCGCGTAGATGCTGACCGCGGTCTCGGTGGCGGAGAAGCCCTGCCGGGCCCGGTTGCGCGACAACTCCCCGAGCACGGCCCGCAGTTCGGCGGCCGACTCGGAGGAAATGTCCGCGAGCCCCCGGGCACCCGCATTGATCATGCTACGGTGCAACTCCTGCACCTGAAGGCGCAGTTCCGCCTGGCTGAGCCGGCCACGCAACGACGCCGCGACCAACTCCGTCCAGCGCTGGACGATCCGCTCGGCATGCTCAGTAAGCAGGCCGGCGAGCCGGTCACCCTCTTCCGTGGTCATCGCCATGGTTACCTCCTCTGAGCTGGGCCGGCCGGACTCTATCACCGCCGACTATCGCGGTACTTGCCACGAGGCAAAGAAATGATCAGGCACACCGGATCACACTCCCGTTCTGCGTGTTCGAGCGTTCGTGGGATACCGTTCCACCGATAACAGGAGGTCCGAATGTCCTTGACGGTGCACACGGAACAGCGCGGCGACGTGGTCGTCGTCTCGGTCGCGGGCGAGCTCGACATGGCGACCGCACCGCAGCTGCAGGACCAGATCACCGACCTGCTCGACAAGGGCCGCAGTCGTCTCGTGTTCGACCTGGCCGACGTGTCGTTCTGCGACTCGACCGGCCTGTCGGTCTTCGTGCGCGCGAAGAACAGCTGCGACGAGGCCGGCGGCGTGGTCCGGCTGGCCGCCCCGCAGCGCGGCGTGCTGCGCATCCTCGAGGTCAGCGGTCTGGTCGAGGTGCTGCACACGTACCCGACGGTCGAGCAGGCCGTGGCGGGCGACCCGACACCGGCCTCCTCCTGACCTGTCTTCCTCAGCGCTCGTCCTCGATGAAGCGGGGACGAGCGATCACCATGCCCGCGGTCGTCTGCACGGCCAGCGCGGCGATCAGGAACCCGAGCGGGGCGGTCCAGCCCCCGGTCGCCTCGTAGAGGATGCCGACCAGCAGCGGCCCGAGGGCCGCGATCACGTACCCGGTGCTCTGCGCGAAGGCGGACAGCGCCACCGTGCCCTCGGCGGTCCGGGCGCGCAGGCCGATGGTGGTCAGGATCAGCGGGAACGCGCCCTGACCCAGGGCGAGCAGCAGGACCCAGAGCGGCGCGAGGCCGTGCGGCGCCAGCGCCAGACCGAGGTACGCGGCCGCGGAGAAGACGGTCAGCGCCAGCACCAGCGGTCGTAGCGTCCGCAGCCGGCCGGCCAGGGTCGGCATCATCAGCGCGACCGGCACGCCGAGCGCGGTCACCCCGGCCAGCAGCAGCCCGGCGGCCTCGGGGCGGTAGCCGGCGTCGCGGAAGAGCTGGGCCAGCCAGCCCATGATCGCGTACCCGCTGAGCGACTGCGCGCCGAAGTAGACCTCCGGTGGCTACGGCGCCGGCCTGGCCCGCCACTTGGCCGATGCCGGTGAACTGGTCGTCGAGCTGGACCGACCGCTGCGTCCGGCCCGCCGCGCCGGGGCGAAGTCCGACCCGATCGACGCCGAACGAGCTGCCCGCGATGCCTTGGCCCGCACCCGACTGGCGCAGCCCAAGACCGGCGCGCAACGGGCGGCGTTGCAGGCACGGCTGACCGCCCGCCGCGCAGCCGTGGAAGCCAGCTCCGACGCCCAGCGGCAGCTGCACGCGTTGGTGATCACCGCCCCCGAGGTGGTGCGGGCCCGGTTCCGCGGCCAGAGCACTCGAGTCATGCTCACCACCGCCACGCGGCTGCGCCCCAACGCCGATGTCGAGGTGTTCACCAGCTTGACCGTGTTGCGGCAGTTGGGCCGCCGCGTCCGCTTCCTGGAAGCCGAAGCCGCCGAGCACGAGACAGCGATCCGCGCGATCGTGCGCTCCTGGCGCCCCGACCTGCTCGCGCTGACCGGGGTCGGCCCGATCGTCGCCGCCATCGTGCTTACCGCCTGGTCCCACCCCGGCCGCTGCCGCGACGACGCCGCGTTCGCCATGTTCGCCGGCACCGCACCCATCCCCGCCTCGTCCGGCAAGACCGTCCGCTACCGGCTCAACCGCTGCGGCGACCGGCAACTCAACCGCGCCCTGCACACCGTCGCCCTCTGCCGCCTGCAACGCGACCCCCGCACCCGCGCCTACGCCGACCGCCGCCGCACGCAAGGCAAAACCGACCGCGAAATCAAACGCTGCCTCAAGCGCTACATCGCCCGAGAGCTCTACCGACGCCTCGAAACCCCACCCCAACCACTTGACGCGGCATAGGAGCGTCTTGCCGCTGCGACCACGGTTTAGGAAGGCGACTGAGGCAGGCTGGCGAGTGCGCCCTTGACCTGGACGTCCAGGTCAATCACGGGCCGGACGAGTCAAGATCATTGCACGTACTCTGCACCATCGCCGCGACGCGGGAGCTGGGGCCTCCGGCGAAGCCTTTCGTTTTTTTGAGCCTGATGGATGGCCCAAGCCGCGCTTCGCGACGTTGGCGTCCCCTCTTCGGTTTTCAAGGCCGCCCAGATCTCGTCTACAAGGAGGCTCGCGGCATCTCCGGCTCGACCTATCTCGATCACGTGCTGTCCTACCCGCAGCTGCGGGCGCCGCTCGTCAGAATCGGTCCAGCCGAAGCGCACAGCGAAGGTGTCTGCCAGCTCACCGGGGGTTAGTGACGGTTCATCCCGGAGCTGGGCACGTTGTAGCTGCCCGATTCCAATGCTGTACTCGTCGAAGTGCTCGACCACGTTCCGCGCGTCGGTGATCCCTGGTAGGGCCAAATCGAAGTCAACCAGCGCTTCCGCAAGCTGCTCCTTCGCCTGTGGGACACGCATATGAGAGTGAGCCATACGGGCAGCACGACGAACGTTTCGGAGTGCGACGATCAGCATGAACGCCTCGGGGGGGTGCCCCGGGCCGCCAGCTGCCGTGACCAGGCGGGCTGCCTGAGCGCTTACAGCCATTGCCCACAACCAGGCATGCACGAGGGCTGAGTTCTTACCACTCGGGCGCGGGCTCAGGTCTTCATCCACAGGCGCTAGGTTGACACGCCCGTGGCAGCGCGTCACTCCGGTTTTAGTTCGGCCTAGAGGTCGTGTTGTCCGTTGTCCACAGCTGACCGATGCAGGCTCTCGGCTGCCTGGGCTGCTGCCGACTGGTGGGCTGCTACACGTCGGCAAGCCGCGGAGCGGCGCGGCAGCGATCGCCCCAGCCTCGACGTCGGTCACCCCGCCCGCGATCGTCACGGCCTCAGTGTCCCCGTACATACGGACCTGCCGCCCGGTGCGCCGGCTGATGCCGGCCGGAGGCCGCCAGCAGGCCGAGTGCGCCGGGCGAGCGCCGCGCTTGCGCGGCGCCTTGATCCTGATGAGAACGTTTCGGCAACGTCGGTGAGTATGAGGTCGGGAGTTGTCCCGCTTAAACCTTTGCGCACCCATTTGCGCAGCTGAGAACATACTTGGTGATCACGAGAGAAGTGATTTTGAAGCACGAGCCGCGCGTCAGTAAGTCTCTGTAGTGCGTCCTGGTAGCCTGTCGTTCATGCCTAGGTCCCCCCGCCGTGCGCCGCAGAACCGCTCGACAACTGCCCAGTCCTGGCACGCTCGCTATCCTGTCCTTGGGGCCATTCCGGGCGATCGATCTTATTTGCTGGAAAATTTGGCACGGCTTCTCAAAATTGTGAACGACGGTGTACACAAAGACGAGGCATTCGCGTGGCCGGACTCGGAAAGTCCGGTCTCTATTGGCACCGCAATTATGCCCATCTCGAGGTCGGGCTTGTTCCGCCGTGAAGGCTCAATGGTGCAACTCTCGGACCTGGGCAAAGATTGGCTCATCGAGCAGGATCCAAGTCATCTCATCGAGATATTCCACGAACACACCAGATTCATTGGTGAAATCCTCAACGAGCTCAGGGCTGGCCCCGTCTCACAGAGGAACTTGCTCGTTCTAGCCTCTGATAAATACGGTTTTGGCTGGACGACGCCTGGGCCAGTTCACTCAAGGATAAAGTGGATGGTGGCAGCCGGAGTAGTGAGTACCTATAGCCACTCAGTACATCTCTCCGAGGGCGGGCGAGAGCTCCTTTCAAAACTGCAGGTCTACGAGCCGGACGCGAGCATATCGTCACCTACCGACTTCCGGCCGGCGCCAGCGGCTATTGACGCACTCATGAAGCGGTTGAGCAAGACCCCGGATGCCCGACACAGGGCGGGTGGCCTGCATGTGCCTAGACTGAGCGGTCCTGCCGGCATCGAGAATATTAGGGCGATCGTAGAAACTTGCGCGAACCCGACAGACAATCGCGCCCTAATGAACAAGGCGATTGAAGTCTTCGGCTTCGGAGACCCTGGTGCTAGTTCCGTGGTAGGTTCCCTGAAGATCATGGGACTAATCCAGCGGGCATCTGCCGACGAATGGGTCGCAACACCGGCGGGCGCGGCGTGGGTAACGACGGGCTACGACATTGACCTTGCCCGTATCATGCATTCGAATGTCTGGTACTTCAGCGAAATCATACATGAGCTTGAAGTCGCCGGAAGGTTGACATTCGCAGGTCTGATATTGCGGTCTGGCAGGTATTCCTTCAACGGAAGATACGAGCCAATCAAGCGCGGCGCAATGACCAGTAGAATGGCGTTGCTAGAGGCCACGGGCTTGATTGTCAATGTAGGGAATAAGAACTTCAAAGCGACAGCCTTGGGCAGAGCGTTTCGCCGATCGATGCCTGGGATTGATCCAGTCGATCCCGTTTCGGTATCAGTCCAAGAAGTTACTTCCGATTCCCCGAAAGTAAATACAGCCGACGAAGATGCCAGTACGTTGCCCGCCGACATTTCACCGCGAATCGCTGACAATGTGAGTTCGTCGACCACCGAAGGGATGGTAGGAAAGATTGCCGAAGATCTTCTTCAGGCCGCCAAGCGAAGTGATAAGTCAGTCGACCTAGAAATTGCAGCAGTCAAGGCTCTCGATTTCCTTGGGCTTCCCGCAACTCACATCGGCGGAAATGGCGAGCCTGACGGTATTGTTCGAACCCGACCAGGACGCCTGGGATCCGTCTATACAATCGAGACCAAGAGCGCAGCCAATGGGCTGGTTCCGGAGGAGCAAGCCAAGCCTGCGACGTTGGCAGACCACCGCGAGCAGCATGACGCCGCAGCTACCGTCTACATTGGTCCGGGATTTGAACGGCGGCTTCTCGACGTGCTTGACGGTGATGCGCGCGTCGCGGTCGTTTCCACCACACTAATTGCTGAAGCCGTTATGCGGCAGGCCGACACACCCCTGACGGCCGAGCAGCTCGAACCCTTGATCGACCCCTCACTTCGCGAGGCCGACCGGAGGGATCAACTCAAGGAGAGATGGAAGACAAAGGAGGAATGGGCCCTCGCCATGCGAGGATTGGTTGAGGTCCTCTCCCGTGAGGCTGAGTCTCCACTTTCCGACGACGAATTTTCGCCTTCAGGGGTCGGGTGGTTGGATATTACCTCCATGCGGCGCTCTTTGCGCGACGTCCTCAACCGCGAGATTCCGCGGGAAACTGTCATGGAAGTCCTCGACTTTCTGACCTCTCCCCAGGTGTCTGTCGCGGAAATGATCGACGGTCGGTACAGATTGAGGGTTGCTTCTGAGGCAGTAGCTCGCCACTTCGATTATCTTGGACGACGCTGGCAGGTAGGCGAGCGCCTTTACCGGCTCAAGGCTTAGCAGAGGCTGTCCGAAGTCGCTCCACGGCAACGAAGATCGCTCAGGACTGGACGGAAGGATAGGGAAAGGCCTGGTCAAATCGCTGGCCACGTCGTAGACGGTGTCCCGGGCTCTTGGTGCTAGCTGTCTCGTCGTCGTTCGGCACCTCGCTCATAGGGTCAGCCGACGAGCCAGAGGAAACCGAGGTCCGTGAATCCAGCTAGTTGTCGAGATCCAGCCCTCGCCTGCACACCGCATGCACCGCCGCAACCGCCTTCTTGTCGATTTCGGCTTTTGCGAACGATTCACCGTAGCAAGCAATCTCGGAGCTAAGGATGACGGAAGAACTAGCGTCAGTTTCCTCGACAATCGACTCTGTCACCGGTCGTCGAGTGCACGACGTAGAGTGGCAGCTACGGAGTAAGTTGCCTAGTCCAGGGCCATATCTTGACGACGGGCCGTCGCCAACTGATATCAATCTCGAACTGGCTGCATCCTGGGCCTTCAGCTACAAAGTTCGCATCGACGAAAGCTCCGGCCGTCCCAGGATTGTATTCGTCCCATACTTTGAGGGTCCGGATGGGGAAACGTATCCCCCTCACGTGAAATCAGTGCCGTCAGATGTCGTAGATATGTGGGAAGCCCTGGCAGCACATGTATCAAGCCCGTACGCGAAGGCGCGCCTTGAGCACCTCCTTTTTGAGGCGAGGCGAGGCGATGGCCGGAAGAGAGCTGAGGCCGCCGCACTAGCCTATATGCGTGCCGCCGAGGAGTGGGAGGTCGCACGGGACAGGATCGAGAGCTTGTCCAACGCGGCACGGCTGGCGAAAGCTGTTGGCAATAGAGAACTGACTAGAACCGCGCTACTGGCAATAGAGAATCAGGCTCGCGAAGGAATTGAGGCTGATCCGCCGACATTTGGTGTGACGATCCACGGCCTACGAGTGCTGTCCGAAGAACCAACGCACGAAGGTCGCGCAGACGAACTTCTAACCCGCGCCTTTGAAGCATTTGACGATGTTTGGCAGCGAGACCAAATCCTCAAAATCCAAATCTCTAGGGCGGACGCTAGGGGTCGCGCCTCGCTTGTTCGACAGAGGGTTGATTTGTGGATCGGCGCAGCCCAGGGTGTTGATTCCCTCGTTCGGGCTGGGCACTTGAAAAAGGCGCTTCAAATTGCCGAGAGGGCGGGTGATCCCGATTTGGTGGGGAGGGCCGCTGCGGCATTGCAGGGCCTCCGATCAGAATCATTGGGCATGATTTCGATCACCGCATCGACTGCGATGAGCGAGGCTGAGATGCGCGAAATCATGGCGCCCATAGCGGACGCTCCCTCCTGGCGGGATGGCCTAGTGGCGTTTTCCCGCTTCGGGCCTCTGACCGGCCGGATCGAGGAGACGCGCAAGGCTGTGGCTGAGGAGCGGAAGAACTTCGTCCTCGCCCATCTAATGCCCACTGAGATTTTTGGGGCCGACAACCTCCCGCGGTTCTTCGGTGGTTCCGAGGAGCAGAGCGAAGAAATAGCACTGGCGCGCCACGAGACCTTCGCTCTTCAGGCCTGGTCCCCGCTGATTGCTCGCGCCCTTCACGGCATCGCCGAAAAGCACGGGATTCCGAGCGAAGAAGACCTCGCTTCGTTCTTCGCTGAGATTCCTATGGTGGAGCCAGATTTCGGAAGGGCATTGGCTCGCACCTTCGTTCGGTACTGGTTGGGCGACTACGAAGGGGCAGCATACGTAGCCGCTGCACGTCTTGAGGCTGTTACCCGCCATCTCGTCATTGCTCTGGACGCTGGCATCTACCGCCTACAACGACAGTCGAAGCCCGGTCAATACCCAGGGCTGGGCGCACTGCTCCAGGTGCTGAAGCAAAAAGGCCTCGACGAGTCGTGGTATCGGTTCATCCTGACGCTTTGCGCAAACCCGGCTGGCGGATGGAACATCCGTAATGACTTGATGCATGGCTTCATCAACAATCTCGGCGCACCCGCTGCAGCCTTCTTACTACAGGCTGTCTTGTTCCTCGCCACGTTGCAGCCTGGGCCAACGGCTGAGGGAGAAGAGGAAGCGGCGTAACCCCGGCTACGTTCAGGCGGTGGGGGAGAGGGGTGACCCCTCCTGCGCCACCGCGTCGGCGGCCCGCGGCGCCGGCGGGTTCCAGCCCGGCTCCAGCTCGCGCCGGGCGGCGTCGAGGAAGCCGTCGGCGTACGAGTCGGCGGGGAAGTCGCCGAGGTAGCGGCGGCGGGTCTCCCACCGGGCCGGGGCCAGCGGATCGGTGTCCAGCAGCCCGGTCAGCACGTCGTCCACGTTGGACATGTCCCGCCGCAGCACGTAACCCGAGCCGGCGAGGGGGAACCGCGCCACGAAGTCGTCGCCGTCCACCCCCATGTCGGTCACCGCGTACGGCTTGCCGGAGTAGAGGAAGTCGGAGATCACCCCGGAGACGTCGGAGACCAGCGCGTCCGCCCGGTTGACGCAGTCGACCAGGGACAGCTCCCGGCTCGCCGCGGCGCCCCAGAGGTGCTGCCGGCCGGTGCGGGCCCGGTCGGCCGCCAGCAGCTCGGTCAGCCGGGCCAGCTGCCGGGCCGAGGCCGGGTTCTGCGAGGTGTACGGGTGGGCCCGCAGGATCACCGTCGCCCCCCGGTCCAGCAGCCGGCGCAGCAGCGTCTCGGCCACCGGCAGCGAGCAGTAGTTGGCGTCGGCGTGGTGCCCCGTCCAGGTCGGGGTGTAGAGCACGGTCGGGTGCGCCAGGCCCGTGACCGGCTCGGTGCGTACCTCGATCGCCTCGACCTGCGGGCGGCCGACCACGACGAACTTCTCCGCCGGGATCTCCACCCCGGCGCGGGCGTACCGCTCGACGGCGGCCGGACCGGCCACGAAGATCCGGTCGAAGATCGCCGACACCGGGTTGGCGCTCGGCGCCTTGTCGCTGTCGCCGTGGTGCAGCTGCACGTGGGTGAGCTGGGAGAACCGGATGCAGTGGCTGTTCTTCGCGCCGTGGTTGACGTAGAACGCCACCCGCAGGCTCGGCACCAGCGCCTCGTCCATCGCCTTGAGCGTCGGGCAGTAGACGACGGGGGCGCTCGTCGCGGCGGCGACGGTCGGCAGGAACTCCGGCTCCCGCAGTAGGACCACAAACGGCCGGCGAGCCGCTCCAGGTACGGCAGCCACATGGTGACCTGGTACTCGGAGCCGGGGGGAGCGGAGAAGTAGAGCAGGAACTCCGGCTGGTGCGCGCGCAGCGCCCGGGCGAC